>NZ_JAAGPQ010000033.1:0-83232 GCF_017104985.1 Paraburkholderia sp. Ac-20342
GCGGCCGTCGGCGCCGTGCAGGCCGCGCATGCGGCGCGCGCCAATCCAGCAGCCGCGGCGGCAGCGGTCGCCGCGCAAAACGCGAACGCGCGCGCCGTGGCCGAAGACGCCGCCGACCTCGATCTGCCGAGCCTCGACGCGAACGAAGCCGCCGCCGCGCGCCGTACGTGGCGCCCCGGGCAGGGCGCGGGCGCGGCTGCCGGCGGCGACAACGACTCGATGTACGAGCGCTCGAAGCTGAACCCGGTTCTGACCTTCGACAACTTCGTGACCGGTAAGGCCAACCAGCTCGCGCGCGCGGCGGCGATCCAGGTCGCCGACAACCCCGGCGTCTCGTATAACCCGCTGTTCCTGTACGGCGGCGTGGGCCTCGGCAAGACCCACCTGATTCACGCGATTGGCAATCAGCTGCTGATGGACAAGCCCGGCGCGCGGATTCGCTACATCCATGCGGAACAGTACGTGTCCGATGTGGTGAAGGCCTACCAGCGCAAGGCATTCGACGACTTCAAGCGCTACTACCATTCGCTCGATCTGCTGCTGATCGACGATATTCAGTTCTTTTCGGGCAAGTCGCGCACGCAGGAAGAATTCTTCTACGCGTTCGAGGCGCTGGTCGCGAACAAGGCGCAGGTCATTATCACGAGCGATACGTACCCGAAGGAGATTTCGGGTATCGACGACCGTCTGATCTCGCGCTTCGACTCGGGCCTGACGGTCGCGATCGAGCCGCCCGAACTCGAAATGCGCGTCGCGATTCTGATGCGCAAGGCGCAATCGGAATTCGTGAGCCTGAACGAAGACGTCGCGTTCTTCGTTGCCAAGCATCTGCGCTCGAACGTGCGCGAACTGGAAGGCGCGCTGCGCAAGATCCTCGCGTATTCGAAGTTCCACGGCCGCGAAATCACGATCGAGCTGACGAAAGAAGCGCTGAAAGACCTGCTGACGGTGCAAAACCGGCAGATTTCGGTGGAAAACATCCAGAAAACGGTCGCCGACTTCTACAGCATCAAGGTGGCGGACATGTATTCGAAGAAGCGTCCGGCGAATATCGCGCGGCCGAGGCAGATCGCGATGTATCTGGCCAAGGAACTGACGCAGAAGAGCCTGCCGGAAATCGGCGAACTGTTCGGCGGTCGCGACCACACGACAGTGCTGCACGCGGTGCGCAAGATCGCCGATGAGCGCAGCAAGGACGCGCAGTTGAACCACGAGTTGCACGTGCTGGAACAGACGCTGAAGGGCTAGGCGCGCTGGCGGGAAACCGCGGCGCTCAACCGCGCGCGGCCTGAATTGGCGGGGAGTGCTGGAAATGGTTGGGTTGGGTCGGCGTAAGCGCTGGAAATCGTGGCGCGGAGTAGGAGCCGAGTAGGGACGGACAGCGGATTGCGGGCGGAGCAGGGCGCCAAGCACAGGTGAACTAGCCTGCCAGTGAGCAATCCGGAAACCGCGCCGTGAAATCGACCTGTTTATTCCCCAACTCGCCCCCAATTTAGTGAGGCGGTGCCGTTTTCAGGCACAATACAGGTTTAACCGCCCGGCGGCCGCGGGCGGATTTCACGCCGTGTCGGGCGCTTTTCGTGGCGCCGGCGGGGAGCCTCGGCTGCACGCTGGAGAAGCTTGTCCCGCAAGGCGTGCAGGCCGTTTATCAACGAAGGAACCCTATGCAACTGGTCAAGACCGAACGCGATAACCTCCTCAGGCCGCTGCAAACCGTGAGCGGCATCGTCGAACGCCGCCATACGTTGCCGATCCTCGCCAATTTGCTGATCACCAAGAACGGTCCGGACGTGTCGTTCCTGTCGACCGACCTCGAGTTGCAGATCACCACGCGCGCCGATTTCGGCGTGGGCGGCGATTCGGTCGCGACCACGGTGGCGGCGCGCAAGCTCCTCGACATTCTGCGTGCGATGCCCGACGGCCAGGTCACGCTCACATTGAACGACAAGCGCCTGACCGTGCAATCCGGCAAGAGCCGCTTTGCGTTGCAAACGCTCGCCGCAGACGAGTTCCCGACCGTCGCTCAGGCTAAAGACTACGGCGCGAGCCTCGTGGTTCCGCAAAAGACGTTCCGCCAGTTGCTCGGCATGGTCCATTTCTCGATGGCCCAGCAGGACATCCGCTACTACCTGAACGGCATGCTGCTGGTGGTGGACGGCGACCAGCTGATGGCGGTCGCGACCGACGGCCACCGCCTCGCGTTCTCGTCGATGAAGATCGAAGGCTCGTTCGCGCGCCAGGAAGTCATCATTCCGCGCAAGACGATTCTCGAACTGCAACGCCTGCTCGAAGACATCGACGACACGCTGAAGATCGACATCGCGCAGACGCAGGTCAAGTTCACGTTCGGTCAGGTCGAGCTCGTGTCGAAGCTCGTGGAAGGCAAGTTCCCCGACTTCCAGCGCGTGATTCCGAAGTCGCACAAGAACAAATTCCAGATCGGCCGCGAAGAACTGCAGCGCTCGCTGCAACGTGCGGCGATTCTGACCTCGGACAAATTTAAGGGCGTGCGCTGCATCGTCGAGCCGGGCCAGTTGAAGATCATGTCGACCAACGCCGATCAGGAAGAGGCGCAGGAAGAACTGGAAATCGCCTACGACGGCGACAGCGTCGACATCGGCTTCAACGTCACGTATCTGCTCGACGTGCTCGCGAACCTGAAGGTCGACATGCTGCAGGTGAGCCTGGGCGATGCCAGCTCCAGCGCGTTGATCACGATTCCCGAGAACGACGAATTCAAGTACGTGGTGATGCCGATGCGCATCTGACGCGGCCAACATCAAGAAGAACACCAAGGGGCGCAGCGCCCCTTTGGCGTTTTTATGGCGTTTTGAAAAGTCCAGAGCAGCAACCAAGCAGCAACGCAGAACCGGAAAAAATCCATGACTGAAACGAACAATACGCAGCCCGATAACAGCTACGGCGCCTCGTCCATCCAGATCCTCGAAGGTCTGGAAGCCGTGCGCAAGCGGCCTGGGATGTACATCGGGGATACATCGGATGGCACCGGTTTGCACCACCTCGTGTTCGAAGTGCTCGACAACTCGATCGACGAAGCGCTCGCCGGGCATTGCAACGACATTCAGGTGATCATCCACGCGGACAACTCGATCTCGATCACCGACAACGGCCGCGGCGTGCCGACCGGCCTGAAGATGGACGACAAGCACGATCCGAAGCGCAGCGCCGCCGAAATCGTGATGACCGAACTGCACGCCGGCGGCAAGTTCGACCAGAACAGCTACAAGGTGTCGGGCGGCCTGCACGGCGTGGGCGTGTCGTGCGTGAACGCGCTTTCCGCGTGGCTGCGCCTCACCGTGCGCCGCGACGGCAAGAAGCACTTCATGGAATTCCACCGTGGCGTGCCGCAGAACCGCGTGCTCGAAGAAATCGACGGCGTGACCACGTCGCCGATGCAGGTGATCGGCGACACCGAAAACCGCGGCACCGAAGTGCATTTCATGGCCGATGAGACGATTTTCGGCAACGTCGAATATCACTACGACATTCTCGCGAAGCGCATTCGCGAACTGTCGTTCCTCAATAACGGCGTGCGGATTCGTTTGCTCGACCAGCGTTCGGGCAAGGAAGAGGATTTCGCGTTCGTCGGCGGCGTGAAGGGCTTTGTCGAGTACATCAACAAGAACAAGTCCGTGCTGCACCCGAATATTTTCCACATCTTCGGCGAGAAGGATGGGGTGGGCGTCGAAGTGGCGATGCAGTGGAACGACAGCTACAACGAAAACGTGCTGTGCTTCACGAACAATATTCCGCAGCGCGACGGCGGCACGCACCTTACCGGTTTGCGCGCGGCGATGACGCGCGTGCTGAACAAGTACATCGCCGATCACGAAGTCGCGAAGAAGGCGAAGGTCGAAACGTCGGGCGACGACATGCGTGAAGGGCTGTCGTGCGTGCTGTCGGTGAAGGTGCCGGAGCCGAAGTTCAGCTCGCAGACGAAGGACAAGCTGGTGTCGTCGGAAGTGCGCGCGCCGGTGGAAGAAGTGGTTGCGAAGGCGCTCGAGGAGTTCCTGCTCGAAACGCCGGGCGACGCGAAAATTATCTGCGGCAAGATCGTCGACGCGGCGCGTGCGCGCGATGCGGCGCGCAAGGCGCGCGAGATGACGCGCCGCAAGGGCGTGCTCGATGGCGTGGGCTTGCCCGGCAAGCTCGCGGATTGCCAGGAGAAAGACCCGGCGAAGTCGGAGATTTATATCGTCGAGGGTGACTCGGCGGGCGGGTCGGCGAAGCAGGGGCGTGACCGCAAGTTCCAGGCGATTTTGCCGCTGCGCGGCAAGGTGCTCAACGTCGAGAAGGCGCGCTACGACAAGCTGCTTTCTTCGGAGCAGATCGTCACGCTGATTACCGCGCTCGGCTGCGGGATCGGCAAGGAAGACTACAACCTCGAAAAGCTGCGTTATCACCGCATCATCATCATGACCGATGCTGACGTCGACGGTGCGCACATCCGAACGCTGTTGTTGACGTTCTTCTATCGACAGATGCCGGAGATGATCGAGCGCGGGTATATCTACATTGCGCAGCCGCCGCTCTACAAGATCAAGGCGGGGAAGGACGAGCGGTATCTGAAGGATGAGTCGGAAGTGAATGCTCATATTCTTCGGCTCGCGTTGCAGGGGTCGGAGCTGCTGGCTTCCGAAGGCGCGACGCCGATTACTGGCGATGCGCTGGGCGAGTTAGCGCGGGCTTATCTGTTGGCGCAAGCGGTGGTCGATCGGTTGAGCCGCCTGTATGACGCCGGTGCGCTCGAAGCCGTGATGGATGGCGTCGCGATCGATCTCTCCAATGAGCAGGCGGCCGAGGCTTCGGCTCGCGCGCTCGAAGCGAAGCTGCGGGACGATGCGCTAAAGCCTGAAGTGACCGTGACCACGATGTATGACCCGGTGCGGGAACTGCGCTCGCTGCGCATCGCGCGGACGCATCACGGGAATCAGAAGGTCTCCGTGTTCGATGAAGATTTCCAGTTGACCGCGGATTATCAGCAACTCGTGAATACGGCTAATACGTTCAAGGGCTTGATCGGGGCGGGTGCTGTGATCAAGCGTGGTGAGCGGAGTATGGCTGTCACCGACTTCAAGAGTGCGATGAAGTGGCTGCTCGCGGATGCTGAGCGGAATATGTCCAAGCAGCGGTATAAGGGCTTGGGCGAAATGAATCCCGAGCAGCTTTGGGAAACGACGATGGACCCTGAAGTGCGGCGTTTGCTGCGAGTGCAGATTGAGGATGCTATTGCGGCCGACGGCATCTTTACCACGCTGATGGGGGATGATGTCGAGCCGAGAAGGGCGTTTATTGAGTCGAATGCGTTGAGGGCGGGGAATATTGATGTCTAACTTTGTGCAGCCGTCGAGCGCTGCGGACATGGTCTATCCGCGTGACACGGTGCTTGCGCCATTCGCGGCGGCCGCCTGCAGACATTCGAGACAAAGTGTGGACGAGGGCGCCGGTGTATCCGCCACGGCCACACCTGCGGAGCCGGAACCACCACCGGTCGACTGTGTGGTCGGACTGCTGGAGAACAGTTGGGTACTTGCCTCAATGACCGCGCCGCACGAGAGCTTGTCACCGTGATATGCGAGTGGTCGGCCATAGACGACCGTCTGTGGCGCCTGACTCGTAACGATGGGAAATGACCCGCCGCACTTCGGGCAGGGTACCAGGTCGCCCAACTGCGCGGCCGCCTTCCCCTGCACCTTGTAGGATTGGTTGCCAGTCACAATCGTCCCGCCGTGCGTGGTTTTATCACCAACGCATGCTACGTTGCTACCCATCACTACCCCGTCTGCGTCTGGAAAAAATGCCGGGCTCACGCGCCAGCGAGGGAGGCATGACCTGTATCCAGGTCGGCCGGCCAGGCGGGCTCACGACTGGTTCGCATACCGATGTAATGCAGGACGGCGGTCAGCGTAGCGAACGGCGACAGTCCCCGGGCGAGCGCGGTCGCCGCCACATTGCCCTCCGCGAGCAGTTTTCTGTTCGTGCGTTGCCACAACCGGTAGCTGTTACGGAATGAGACCTCGGTCGGAACGAGTTCCGGTGCCGGCACCGCGGACGGTCCGCCGTCCATGTATCGGCGGATATATTCGAACTGGTCGTTCAGGCTATGCACGATCTGACGACCGTTCTCTGTCGTCTCGTCGTCGATGGTGTAGACCGTGCGACCGAACGAAAACGATTGGCTCACGCGCCCCTGGTCATCGAGCACATGACAGCGCAGCCCGTACGGCGTACTCCGGGAAATCGGGTCCTTCGGGCGCTGCTCGATGAAAAAGAACGCCTTGTCCCAAGGGACTGAAATGACACCTTTCGCGCCCGCCCCCCGATAGGCGTGCACCATGCGCGTCTGGCGATTGAACCGGATGGGAATGCGGGTCCAGGTGAACAACTCCTGGTGAAAGCCCCATAGCGACACGAAAATGACGCCGAATCCAAAGAGCATGACGGCAACGACGAAAGCCATTGCTACCGTCAATTCTGCACCACTGGTATTCGGCGGAGGATTACTGAGTGCCCAAGCCATTCCCCAGACGAACATCACTCCCATCGCGAAGATGAAGATACAGCCATACGTCAGCATGCCGCGCTGCTGATAGGCCGCATTCATGGTTTCGAGCCATGTGTCGTTCATTCCGAATATCGAATCGTCATCGTGCGCCTTCCCGCTGGCCGGAATATCGACCGTGAGCTGACGGGATTTTTCCTCGTCCGTCAACGGCCGACGCAACTTGACCCACAATCGACCTTCCCATGCCATTGCTTATGCTCCCAATCCGGCGTACGCCTTTTGCTTTTCAGCCAGCGAACGGTATCTGTCGTCTTTCTTGTTGGTGCCGAAGTAGCTGCGACCCAGAAACTCCTTCAACTCGCGCTCCTTAAAATACATGATGATCAGCCCGATGGCGATAAGCAGGATGGTCAGTGGGAGAATCCACGAGGCCAATACGCCAAACGTCACGCAGATTCCAAGCACGGCGCCTGCAGCGGAAGAAGTCCAGTAGGCGATGGCCAGCCCCACGTGCCCCGCATGCCATTGTTCATTACCGTTCAAGAAGTCATAGACCACCCCTACAATGGCCGCCGGAGCGCCCAACCAGCGGCTCGCCTTGCTGAGATTTTCTGCCATGTCCGCACTCAGGGCGGATGGAAGTTTGAGGTTGGCCCCGTGCGCGGCTTCGAGGGCCGCACCCGAAAGGCCGGTGGCACCCGACGCCACGGAGGTCAGCGCCGTCACGAACTTGACTTTCGTTTCAGTGCTGTTGAAATGCGTGGCCTTGCACATCTCCTTGCCCGCGTAAATGGCATTGATGAGATACATACGAAGGCTGCGAGCTTTGACAGCGGACAAACCTCTGTCGTCGAAGGCTACGCAGGTCTGCAAACCGTTATGTGGCTCGCGCGCGACTCGGCGGCGAAAATATGACAGACAAGAAAGCGACGCTCGATGCACAGACACGACGACTCGCGGCGATGGCGTATGGCGAGGCATCACCCGATAACGATGCTGATGAGATGTTCGGCCTTGCCAGCGTTCTGGTGAGGCAGCGCGATGCGAGAGGATACTCGGACATCGGTACCTTCGCTTTGTCAGAGAGATCCTTTTCGTTTGTGGTAAGCGACGGAAATCTCCGATACGCAAGGCTGATGACGGCGACAGAGGCTCAGATCAACAAGGACGAGGGGATGAAGACCGCTATCGATGCGGCGCGAAACGCATTGACCTACGGTAAGGACAAGTCGAACGGCGCTTATTTCTGGGACGGGGCCGACATCAAGTCACATTACTCCACACATTCGAAGGTCGCGGTCGGAATCAAATTCACCGATCCCTCGCACAACATTTACGACATCAAGGAATCGACGAAGCTGGTTATTAAGTACAAGTTCACGAAGAAGAAGGTCGCCAGAAAAATCACTATCGAAAAAACCGAGCTCTATCGCTACGATCACGTTTATAACTCGACTGCAGCTCACGGCGGCACCATTTTCTGGAAGTTCAATCCCGACTACGTCAAGTTCAGCCATTCAAAGGAATATCCATGAAAGGGATGTTCCTTCCATTAGGGCTGTCCATAGCCAGCGCGGCGTATGCTGCAAAGCCGTCGGATGCACTGATCTATAGCTGCATGGGCGCAAGTCCAATGTCGCGAGAAGTTCACCTGACACCCATACCGACGAATGAGAGCATCGACGAGGATGACTACAAACCTGGCTATAAAGCGACGTTCTTTCAATATGAGGGAAAGGAAATAGGATATGCGCAGAGCACTGCGTCAAATGCACTGATCTACGACGGGACTCTCTATCGAACGAGCGCAGCGACTCGATTGCTAACCGGGAAACACGAGCCGGTCGAGATCAATCCGAATCTGGCAATGTGGTTATTGTTAAGTGAAGGGAAGGATCGATTGCTGTGCGTCAGTGACACGCTAGGAGGACTGGGTAGAAGCGGTAGCTATCAGAATGTCCGATATGCATATTTGCTGTCGCTGTCTTCGCCGAGGCATCTGTATTTCGCGTTGGGTGATATTCGCCACTATAAAAAACGCTGATGCTCGGTACTAACGTGCAAAAGGCCGCAAACGCGGCCCTTTGAATGTCGAAAAACGAACTGGGTTAGGCGATCTCAGAACTCGCGCGCCTTCCGATTTCCTCATCGGTCGCTTGCCGGCCAGCAATGGTGTAGTTTCTATCCGGTGCAATCATGATCTGGCCGGACCGGTAATCGACGCTCAAGAAGACGCGCTGGCCGGGAAGGAATCCCGCGTGTTCAAGCAGTGCGTCGACAACCGGCATCCACGGAAATGCAACCCGCCGACGTTGTTCCTCTGGGCTTTCTGTGTCGCCAGCCTGCTTTAGTTCAACAGAAATACCCGCTCGTTGTTTTCCGCGCACGCGACGCGGTTTAAGATTGGCAGTAGCCATGGTCAACTCCTTTGCTGAGTTGGTTGTGGTCAGCGGGCGGTGAGTGTTCGCGCACTCATCGCCCGCGCTTCGTTTACGGGCCGGATTCTCCTGTTATTGCATTCCTCAAACGGTCTGCGCGTCTGCTTTTCCTGAACCGCAACGCGCTCAATCGCATCAACTACTCGCTTCCTCAAACCCAGTCCGTCAGGCACTTCGCGTACTCCGATCCTCTGCTGCTCTGATATTCGCGACACAGTCTGAAACAAATATCGCTATGTTTAGTCGTGGCTCGCGTTCATCTTGATCCAAAGTTCATGCATCGGCTAACGCGGGTTGGGTGAAGCCGAATGCATTACGCAACGCAGCCAAGCTGCTCGCGAAGTTGCACGTTGAAAACCAGGGTGGTGAATCAATACAGTACCACGGTGCGTATCGCAAAAAGGCCTATTTACAAGGGTCTAAACCAAGGTTTTTAGGCAGAACTCCACCGACCCCAACCGTCCGCACTCACCATCCAACGGCAGCCCCAATCCCCCTTCACCCAACCCCAACTTATCCACATCCCCCTCTGGACAACTTCTGTAAATCCCCACCAACACATTGTGAGCGAAACCTTAATAAACCCAGCACGTTAACCGACCGCAAAAAAATTCTCCCAGGCTCCGCGACTCTGTCCGCTTGCACTCCCAAGAGTTATCGATTCCGCAGCCCATTGATCCGTAAACGAACTTCGAAGTTATCCACAGCGAACAGCCCCGCTTGTTAACTATTACTACGTATACATATACAAAGAATATAGAAACCAGAACCCGCGTTAACGACCCGCGCAACGTATACGCACACAGCACCAACAGCAACGACGAAACTCAAAAGCAATCACGACGCAGCCGGTTAACCCAACGGCAAACAAATCTCCGTCACCAACTCCGCGGGCGCAGTCCCCTTTGGACTATTCAAATACTCCTCAAACGCCGGCGCATCCGCCGCCGCCCTACCAGATTGCACGAGCCACGTCCCATACAACCACTCATAAGTCGCCCGCATATCGCTATACGGCCCGACATGCCGCAACACCGCATACTCTCCACCACGTATACGCGTCACCGAAACTCCATCACTCATAGCAACAGACGCGGCAACTTCGGTCATCACCGGCCCCGGCAACAACACTCCCGCCTTCGACCGCAGCTTCTGTTCCTCGACCACGCCCGGGTCATCGAAGAAAAGCCCGACCATCCGCATCTCTCCCGCAAGCAGATTGTGTTTCCCAAGCCAGCCGAACAAAGCATCAAAAGCCTTGCCGATCTGCATATAAGGCCCGACATGATCGACCGACAGAATCTCCATCGGCTCCACACTACGAATTACGACCTCACGCTTCATCGTCATTTGATCGTCTCCTTGCGAATTTCACGCGGGCCGCGCGAAGCGGAACGCGGATTAAGCACTTGCTGATTGCACCACGTTTTCGAATCGTGGCAGCGGTAGTCGTAGCCCGTAAACAAACGTCAAAGCCTCAACCAAACAGCCTACGTAAACGAAAGCCGGAAAGCCACATCAACAAGCAGCACCAACAATCAACCCCCGTAAACCGCATCGACGAACAGCACAGCAGCCCCAAACCCAAACCTGCAAACGTGACGCTGCCTTCATTTGGCGCTATCGTGTAACGAGAGCACCACCCGTAGCACGCAGCATGCCACCGCCGTTCCCATTCCCGCCCGCGTTCGCGCGAAGCGATGGAGCCGCAAACATGAGCTACACCGAGTCGATCGGCAGTCGCACGTACCGTTTCGCCGACCTGAAGACCCTGCTCGCCAAAGCAAGTCCGCAGCGCTCGGGCGACCAGCTCGCGGGTATCGCGGCCGCGAGCGAGGAAGAGCGGGTCGCCGCCAAAATGGCGCTGGCCCAGGTGCCGCTGCGCACGTTCCTGAACGAACCGCTGATCCCCTACGAAACCGACGAGGTCACGCGCCTGATCGTCGACGATCACTCGCCTCAAGCCTTCACCGACATCTCTCATCTGACAGTCGGCGACTTCCGCAACTGGCTGCTCAGCACCACCACCGATACCGACGCACTGACCCGCATCACCGAAGGCCTCACCCCGGAAATGCTCGCCGCAGTCTCGAAGCTGATGCGCAACCAGGACCTCATCGCTGTCGCTCGTAAACGCCCTGTCGTCACGCGCTTTCGCAATACCGTCGGCTTACCGGGCCATCTGTCCGTACGCCTGCAACCGAACCACCCGACCGACGACGTCAAAGGCATCGCCGCCTCGATGCTCGATGGCCTGATGTACGGCTGCGGAGACGCGCTGATCGGCATCAACCCCGCGAGCGACAACCTCGCGGCGATCACGACGCTGCTGCTGATGATCGACGATTTCCGCCAGCGCTATCAGGTGCCGACGCAATCGTGCGTACTCACGCACGTAACGAGTACGATTGCCGCGATCGAACAAGGCGCGCCGGTCGATCTCGTGTTCCAGTCGATCGCGGGCACCGAGAAAGCGAACGCGAGCTTCGGCATTTCGCTTGCGCTGCTGCGGGAAGCGTACGAGGCGGGGTTGTCGCTCAAACGCGGCACGGTCGGTAGCAATTTGATGTACTTCGAAACGGGGCAGGGCAGCGCGTTGTCGGCGGATGCGCATTTCGGCGTCGATCAGCAGACCTGCGAGGCGCGCGCGTATGCGGTGGCGTGCAAGTTCGAGCCGTTTCTGGTGAACACGGTGGTCGGCTTCATCGGCCCGGAGTATCTGTACGACGGCAAGCAGATCACGCGCGCGGGTCTCGAAGATCACTTCTGCGGCAAGCTGCTCGGTGTGCCGATGGGTTGCGACATCTGCTACACGAATCACGCCGAAGCGGATCAGGACGACATGGACAATCTGCTGACGCTGCTCGGTGTTGCGGGCGTCAATTTCATCATGGGCGTGCCGGGCGCGGACGACGTGATGCTCAATTATCAGAGCACATCTTTCCACGATGCGCTGTACGTGCGCGACGTGCTCGGTTTGCGGCGCGCGCCTGAATTCGAGGCATGGCTGGAGTCGATGCAGATTATCGACGCACACGGCGCATTGCTCGGCGCATCGGCGCGGCAGCCGCTGCTCGAAGGCGCGCGCGACTGGATGGGGATCACATGAGCGAGAACGGGAGCGGGAACGAAAGCGACGCACTCGACAGGGACCCGTGGAGCGTACTGCGCCAGTTTACGCAGGCACGCATCGCGTTAGGCCGCGCGGGCAACGGCGTGCCGACCGCGCCGCTGCTCGCGTTCAATCTCGCGCATGCGCAGGCGCGCGATGCCGTGCATCATCCGCTCGACGTCAACGCGCTGCACGAAGCACTACAAGCGCTAGGATTCGACACGCTGGACGTGCATAGCGCCGCGCCGGATCGCGAGCATTATTTGCGGCGTCCCGATCTCGGGCGGCGTCTGTCGGACGAGAGCCGCGCGGCGCTTGCGCAACGACCGGCACAAACGAGCGATGTGCTGTTCGTGATCGGCGATGGTCTATCGGCATTTGCCGCGTCGAAGCAGGCTGTGCCGCTGCTGCAAGCCGTGCGCCCCAAATTCGCGGACTGGCACATCGGCCCTGTGGTGATCGCGCGTCAGGCGCGCGTCGCGCTTGGCGACGAGATCGGCGCATTGCTCGGCGCGAAGATTGTCGTGATGTTGATCGGCGAGCGGCCCGGTTTGAGTTCGCCGGATAGTCTCGGCATCTACATCACGTACGCGCCGCAAACGGGCTGCACCGACGCGCAACGCAACTGCATTTCGAACGTGCGCCCCGAAGGGCTCGACTATCCGCAAGCGGCGCACAAGCTGCACTATCTGCTCACGCAGGCGAGGAAGCTCGGGCTGACGGGCGTCGGTTTGAAAGACGAGAGCGAGGCGTTGCCGGCGAGCGTGCCCGCAACGCCCGGAGCCGTGAGCCGCGATTCGGGTTCGGGTTCGGGGTCAACCTCAATCTCAAGCTGAACCGCGTGGTCAACGCGAATCGCATAGCCGACACGCGGCAAAACATCAGCGCGCAGGCGACCGGACACCACACTGCTCCCGATACCCGCCGTATACGCCGCTCCCAGCCAGTCCCCCGAGCGCGTTTACTTCCGCAACAACCTCAACCCATTCCCCACCACCAGCAAGCTCGCGCCGACATCGGCGAACACTGCCATCCACATCGTGCCGAGGCCCATCAGCGTCAGCACGAGAAACACGCTCTTGATGCCCAGCGCGAGCGCGATGTTCTGTACCAGCACCGCATGCGTTGCCTTCGACAGCCGGATAAACGCCGGAATCTTGCGCAGGTCGTCGTCCATCAGCGCGACGTCGGCGGTTTCGATCGCGGTGTCGGTGCCCATCGCGCCCATCGCGAAGCCGATGTCGGCGCGCGCGAGCGCGGGCGCATCGTTGATGCCGTCGCCGACCATGCCGACCGTCGCACCCGCGGCCGACCATTGCGCGACCGCGTCGAGCTTGTCTTCGGGCAACTGGTCGCCGCGCGCTTCGTCGACGCCGACCTGTTGCGCGATCGCCGCGGCCGTGTGGCGGTTGTCGCCGGTCAGCATCGCGGTGCTGACGCCGAGCCGCCGCAATTCGGCGACGGCGGCGCGGCTCGTGTCCTTCACCGTGTCCGCGACCGCGAACAGCGCGAGCACGCGTTGGGCGTCGGCGAGCATCACGACGGTTTGGCCTTGCGCTTCGAGTGCTTCGAGGCGCGCTTCGAGTGGCGGCGAGCAGCGGCCCAACGCTTCGATCAGGCGATGATTGCCGAGCCAGTACGTTGCACCATCGATCTCGCCGCGCACGCCGCGTCCGGCGAGCGCTTCGAAGGCATCGACGGGCAGGTGGGCGATGCCTTCGTCGTGCGCGGCCCTGGCAATGGCCATCGACACGGGATGATCGGAGCGGCCCGCGAGGCTGGCCGCGAGCGTGCGGTATTGAGTCGCGCGGGCATCGGCATGAGCGTCACCGGCGCCCACATCGCCAACACCCGCGCCAACACCAACTTCATCCCCCACCACCTCGAACCCGGTCAACACCGGCTTGCCATGGGTCAGCGTCCCGGTCTTGTCCAGCGCCAGCCGGCTCAGCTTGCGCCCCTGTTCGAGATACACCCCGCCCTTGATGAGAATCCCCTTGCGCGCCGCGGCCGCGAGCCCGCTGACGATCGTCACCGGCGTCGAGATCACGAGCGCGCACGGACACGCGATCACGAGCAGCACCAGCGCCTTGTAGGTCCACGCATGCCAGGCCCCGCCGAACAGCAACGGCGGCACGACCGCCACGGCGAGCGCGATCGCGAACACGATCGGCGTATAGACGCGCGCGAATTGATCGACGAAACGCTGCGTCGGCGCCTTCGTGCCCTGTGCTTCTTCGACCGCATGGATGATGCGCGCGAGCGTCGTGTTGCCGGCCGCCGCCGTCACGCGATAGTCGAACGAGCCCGCCTGGTTGATCGTGCCGGCGAATACGGCGTCGCCGGTGGTCTTGTCGACCGGCAGGCTCTCGCCGGTGATCGGCGCCTGATCGACGCTCGAGCGGCCCGCGACGATCTCGCCGTCGAGCGCGATCCGTTCGCCCGGCTTCACGCGCACCAGCGCGCCGGGCGCGATCGCGTCGACGCGCATGGGCTGCCACGCGCCGTCGGGCTGCTGCACGCTGGCTTCTTCGGGCGCGAGCCGCATGAGTCCTTCGATCGCATTGCGCGCGCGGTCGAGCGAGCGTGCCTCGATCAGCTCGGCGATCGTGAACAGCACCATCACCATCGCGGCCTCGGGCCATTGACCGAGCAGTGCCGCGCCGGTCACGGCGATGCTCATCAGCGCGTTGATGTTCAGATTGCCGTTGCGCAGCGCGAGCCAGCCCTTGCGATACGTCGTGAGCCCGCAGGAGACGATCGCGACGAGCGCGAGGCCCGCCACCATCCAGGCGGGCGCGCCGAGCCAGCCCGCAGCCTCTGAGCCGGCCGCGACGACTCCGGCGAGTGCCAGCGGCCACCAGGGCTTCGGCGTAGCGCTGCCGGGGGCCGTGGGGGTTGCGTTGGGGTTGTCGCCCGCGAGTTCGGGGGTGAAATCGAGCGAGCGCAGCGCGGCGAGGATCGGTTCGAGTGCATCCGGCGCGTGGACGACCGTCAGCACGCGCTGGATCAGGTTGAAGTCCATGCTGCGAACGGCCGGCAGACGGCCGAGTTTCTTGCGGATCAGCGCTTCCTCGGTCGGGCAGTCCATCTGCATGATGCGGATGGCGGTGCGCAGGTCGTCGCCGACAGCTTCGGAACGCGGCAGGCGCAGTGGCGTCGGCGCGAGCGCGGCGGGGGCGCAGCAGGCGCCGTCGGCGTGATCGTGGGAGTGAGCCGAGGCCTGGCCGCGCTTGCGGTCGTGCCCGTCCGCGTGATCGTGGCCATGCTCATGGCCGTCGCGATGAATGTGCCCCTCATGCCGTTCAGCGCGGTTTCCATGCGGGTGCTGGGCGTGCGCATGCGCGTGGCCATGTCCATGAGCATCATGCCCACAGCCGCCGCCCGCGCCGCTTTCGTGACCGCTTTCATGACCATGAGCGTGGCCGTACTGCTGCGTGTCCGCCTGCCCGTGGCGCCCATGCGCACAGGCCTCGTCCGTTTCAGGACGATCGGCGGCAAAACGGCTGATTTCAGGCATAGTGGCTTCCTCGTGCGATTTGTGGTCTAGTAAACACCTTGAAGCCACTACAAGGTCAAGGCCGCGTAGCAGGAGGGCCCATGAAAATCGGCGAACTGGCGAAAATCGCCCATTGCACGACGGAAACGATCCGTTTCTACGAAAAGGAGCGCCTGCTGCCCGAGGCGGAGCGCACCGAAGCCAATTACCGCAGTTACACGGCGAAGCACGTCGAGCGTCTGCGTTTCATCCGCAACTGCCGCGCGCTCGACATGACCCATGACGAAATCCGCGCCTTGCTGCGTCTGACCGACGCGCCGGCCGGCGGCTGCGGCAGCATGCATACGCTGATCGACGAGCACGTCGCGCACGTCGACACCCGTATCGAAGAGCTCCAGCAGCTGAAGGCGCAATTGGCCACGCTGCGCGAGCAGTGCCATGGCGAGCATCCGGTCGAGGACTGCGGCATCGTGCATGGCCTGACCGAAATGGACGTGAGCGTGCCGCGCACGCGGCATACGCATCTGGGCTGACGTGCTGAATCTGAACTGAAGTGCACCGGCTGGCACGTCGCGTGCCGGCGCATTGCCGTGGCAAGCAATCCCATGCAAGGCCAGGCCGTTCGCGCGGCCTGGCCGACCGATCATCGAAACATCGAATCCAGTTGGAGAATCAACGTGTTTACCTGTAGAAACCAGTCCTGCGGCGCGCAGTGGGAGCAGTCCGACGTCGTCATCAAGAACGAGGGGCAGGGGCTGCTGTTCCGCTGCCCGCTGTGCGGCGCGCGCAATTACGTCGAGCGTTTCGACGGCGACGACGGCAAAGTGCTGTATGAACAACTGCCGGGCCGTCCCGATCCGGGGCCGATGGCCGAGTAATCGCGCGTCGTTCGCCCTGTCGTTAGCGTCAGCCCCAGCTTCAGCCCAATCCAGGACCTTATGAACCGTCCCACTCCCGCCGGCGCCGCATTCAGCGAATTGCCGCTGCCGCCCGCGACGCTCGCGAACCTCACGCAACTCGGCTACGTCGAGATGACGCCGATCCAGGCCGCGAGCCTGCCGATCGCGCTCGCCGGCCACGATCTGATCGCCCAGGCCAAAACCGGCAGCGGCAAGACCGCGGCGTTTTCGCTCGCGCTGCTCGCGCGGCTCGACGCGCGCCAGTTCGACACGCAGGCGATGGTGCTCTGCCCGACCCGCGAACTTGCCGATCAGGTCACGCAGGAAATCCGCCGCCTCGCGCGCGCGGAAGAAAACATCAAGGTGCTGACCTTGTGCGGCGGCACGCCGATGCGTCCGCAGACGGCGAGCCTCGAACACGGTGCGCACATCGTGGTCGGCACGCCGGGCCGCATCATGGATCACCTCGAACGCGGCAGCCTCGCGTTGCAATCGCTCAACACGCTCGTGCTCGACGAGGCCGACCGCATGCTCGACATGGGCTTCTTCGACGACATCGCGAAGGTCGCCAGGCAATGCCCGAAAGAGCGTCAAACGCTGCTGTTTTCGGCGACGTACCCCGAGGGCATCGCGAAGCTGAGCCAGCAATTCCTGCGCAATCCGAAGGAAGTCAAGCTCGCCGAGCGGCACGACGACAGCAAGATCCGTCAGCGCTTCTATGAAGTGACCGAGGACGAGCGTCTGCACTCGGTCGGGCTGCTCCTGAACCACTATCGCCCGGTCAGCACGATCGCGTTCTGCAACACCAAGCAGCAGTGCCGCGATCTGCTCGACGTGCTGCGCGCACAGGGCTTTCATGCGCTCGCGCTGCATGGCGAGCTCGATCAGCGCGAGCGCGATCAGGTGCTGATCCAGTTCGCGAACCGTAGCTGCTCGGTGCTGGTCGCAACCGACGTCGCCGCGCGCGGGCTCGACATCGCGCAGCTCGAAGCGGTGATCAACGTCGACGTGACGCCGGACCCCGAAGTGCACACGCACCGCATCGGCCGCACGGGCCGCGCCGATCAGGACGGCTGGGCGTTGAGTCTCGCGAGCATGGACGAGATGGGGCGCGTCGGCGGTATCGAGCAGGCGCAAAAGCGCGACGTCGAATGGCACAAGCTGGCGGACCTGAAGCCGGCTGGCGACGGGCCGCTGCTGCCGCCGATGGAAACGCTGCAGATTCTCGGCGGCCGCAAGGAAAAGATTCGTCCCGGCGACGTGCTCGGCGCGCTGACCGGCGAGGCCGGTTTCGAAGGCTCGCAGATCGGCAAGATCAACGTGACCGATATGTCGACCTATGTCGCGGTGGAGCGCAGCATCGCGCGCGAGGCGGTGCGCCGGCTCAGCGCGGGCAAGCTGAAGGGGCGCAAGGTGAGGGTCCGGTTGATGGACGGCGAGTGACGGTATCGGCTCCGGGGCCGCAATCGAGCGATTCCCTTTGCGGCTCCCGCTAGCGAACCAGGAATCACGCCACCTCGTGGACGCCGAGCGAGGTAACGAGCGAAGGGTAAAAATCCGGCATCATGCTCGCGTTGAACACGTCGAATTTTGCCGCGCCGTAAAGCGTGTGGCCGGCCGGACCGACGTATTCGTCGGTGCCGTTCGACATCGCCCGTGCGCTTTGCATGAAGCTCAGGAAGCCGACGGCGTTGCCGGTGTTCTGCGTCAGGTCGATTTTTGCGCCGTTCGGGGCGTAGTAGGCGCCATCATTGAACATCCCTTTCGCGCCTGCGGTGCCGAGCTGATGGAATAGCTGCATGAAGCTCACCATGCCGTCCGCTTTTTTGCTGACGGCCTGAGATTGCGCATCGGTCAGCGGCGTGCCGTCCGCTTCCGCCCAGGCCGCGTAGCCGCCTACTGCATCGCTGTGAAAGGTGTTGACGGCCTGCACCAGCGCACTGTTGCTATTGAGCAGGTTCTGGAGCCAGCTCTTGTCGCTGTCGCTCAGGCTGTCGGACGTGACCTTGATCGAACCGTCGTCGGATTGGAAATCGAATTGGGCGTTGGCGAGATCGGGACGTTGCAGGATCAACGCCTGCATCGATGAAACGAGGGCATTGGCTACGCCCTCGGCATCTTTGCCCGTTCTGAAATTGATGCTCATGGCGTCCAGATATTTGGCGACCCGGGCGCTGGTGACCTGTGGATCGACGGCCGTTATCGAGGTCACCGCGGAAGCCGCGGCATCCGCGGTCGCGGAACGCTGGGTCAATGCCACGGAATTGAGATTCGAATCGGAAGCTTGTACGGGTACGGTTGCCGCGGTTGTCGGCGCGATAGAGAGATCCATGCTTCTGCTCCAGTAACGGATGGCAATATCCGTTGTATCGGCATGGAGTCGCGAAGCTTGAGGATTGGATGGCTTTATCGCCGGAGCGGCGTCAGCCATGTCCCGTCATTCAGGCCGCCGACGCTTATCCTCAGTCCCGTAGAACCGCATAAAGACGTCGATTCCGTGATCGACTTTTTTGCGCAGTTGAGCCTCGCTGAACGGCGTGCGGGCACCCAGTTTCACTTCAAGATTGGAGAAGCCGATCCAGAGTCCGGCGAGGTCATCGGCCGCCTGGGTCGCGTCGCAATCCCTCAACGTTCCCTTTTCTATCGCCGCCTGAATCAACGAGGCGAGAATCGCTTGCCCGCGTCCGGGGCCACTCGAGAAAAACCGCTTCGGAAGCTCCGGGCTTCTTTTTGCCGCTGTCGCGATGAGCCGATCCCATCCGGCCAACTCGCGCTCGTTGATGAACCGTGTAAAGCGAATGCCGAACTTGCGAAGCGCCGGCACGATATCCATCGCCAGGCCTTCGGCGAGCTCGGCGTCCGTCGCCGTGCGGTCGGACTCGCGGCGTATCACCGCATCGATCAATTCGTCCTTGTCGCTGAAATGCGCAAACAGGGTCGCTTTCGCCACGCCCGCGCGTGCGGCGATGGCGCTGGTCGTCACGTCCGCACCGTGCTCCAGAAGCAGGTCGCGTGCGGCATCGAGAAGCGCTTGCTGCTTCACCAGGTCCTTGGGCCGGCCACGTGGAAGTGAGGTCATGTGAAATACGATCATCTCAGGGTCAAAATCGCGGCCATCAGCATACCTCCCGCGACCGAAATATGCTCCAGCGCAATGTGAAGTTCTTCCGTTCGACGCGGTTCGGGGAAAGTCCAGAACGCGTGCCCGTAGGGAATCGTGAGTAGCGTGAACAGGCCGAGCGCGCCCGCGCCCAACCATCCCAGGCCGTTGAAATTCCCGATCAGCAGCACGGAGCCCATCAGCTGAATGGCGATGGTCGCCACCGCGAAGCCCACGGGCGCCGGCAGGTTGACCGCCTTCATCTCCGAGACGATCACGGAAAAGTTAAACAGTCCGAAGATACCCGCGCTCCAGAAGAGCGTCGTCAACAGTATCCGGCCGAACACCAGCGTAATCGGACTTTCCAGAACCAGAGCGATAAATGAGGGCATGCCGTGCCTCGGTGGTTGATTTGGGCGCAGTATATATTGAACTCGTCAGTCTGGTAAATGGATGACCACACGCTTCGTGCGGTTGCCGTGGCGCAGCGCTCATCAGGCGAAGAGGAAGGAATGCGGGAACCCGGATGGGTTCTCGCAGGGAGAGGCCGTGCACTACTCGCGGGCGTTTGCAGTGCAGTGCCGGGACGGAAGGACCGAGGCAGTGCCCCGGCTCACGCTTTTCAGGCCGAGCCGCTGCGCAGACGCCTGACCTCGGGGCATGGAGCGAGCGCCTGTACTTCTTCGACAATGCCGTTGCGCAGCGCTAGCGCGGCCGGGCTGGGCGACTTGTCCTCGGGTTCCACGATGCCGACCAGTCGCTCCACGCGTGGAGATTCGAGCGGGATGAACCTGAGCGACTCGCCGTTGTGCTGGTTCGAGAGGAAGGGCAGAACCGTGACGCCGACGCCGTTCTCCACCGCGGCAAGCAGCGTCGTGGTATTGGGGATGAACAGCGATTCCGGCTGGCCGATCGCCGCCCGGACATCGGGCGACAGCGCCTGCATGATGCCGTTGCCGATGATCCGGCTGGCGGCCAGTTGTGGCCACTTCAGCTTTTTTCTTTTGAACAGCGGGTGACCCGCCGGGACGACCGCGCAGAGTGCATCCGCGAGGAGCGGCGAAAACCTGAGGCCGGAGCTGCTGTCCGGTTCGCTCGCGATGCCGAAGTCGACCGTTCCCGATTTCACCCGCTCATGCACGTAGATCGTCGAGCCGTCTTCGACATGCAGATTGACGGTCGGATACGAGCGTACGAAGCGGCTGATGGCGCGGGGCAGGATTTCGTGCGCAATGGACGGCACGGCGGCGATCTTGACCCGCCCGAGGCGAACCTGGGCAACGTCGATCGCCGCCTGGATGGCCCGGTCGTAGTGTTCGACGAGCGATTTCGCTTCCCGATAGAACAGCGTGCCGAACGCGGTGAGCATCACCCGGTTGCCGCGTTCGAGCAGCCGGGCGCCCAAGGTGGTTTCGAGCTCGCGGATCGAAAGCGAGAGCGCCGGCTGGCTGCGAAATACCGCGGCGGCGGCGGCCTTGAATCCGCCATGCTCCACGACCGAGACGAAGTGCCGGATCTGCGTCATCTTGACATCGGGAAGTTGCTCGGCCATATAAGTAAAGTAAATCGAAAGATTAAAAAATTAAACTTTTTTTATTCTACTCCGCACCTTACGATCATCCCAATTTCTCTGTATGGGAACGCTGGGGATGGAGAGGGCCGCGTGGCCGGAGCCGGCCAGGGATATCCCTCGCACAGGAGCGTGGTGCATTGCGTGCCGCAACGGTGCCTGTAGAACACGCTGCAGCCGATGAGTCCGGTCGCGGCACCCGCAATCTCGCAGTGAGCAGTGGAAGTGTACGGAACGAGCCGACGGATGCGCGGGCTTTGTTCGTCGTAGGAATCAACAGGGAATCAACCAATCCAGGTCCTGCAATCCATGTCGATAATGTCCCCAAGATCAACCAAACATCCTACCTATGACGCCATCGTGATCGGCGGCGGCCATAACGGCCTCGTCAGTGCTTTCTATCTGGCGCGCGCGGGACGGCGCGTGCTGGTTCTGGAGCGTCGTCGCGCGCTCGGCGGCCCGTGCGGCACGGTCGAGTACTTTCCGGGGCATCGTTCTTCGATTACCAATTCGACGGGCTCGCTCGAACAGACGATTGCCGCCGACATGCAGCTGGAGCGTCATGGGCTCCGCTTCATTTCCACCGACCCCACGTTGTTCACGCGGTTCGACACGGGACGTTACTTTGTCGGCTGGCGCGATCAGAACCGCGTGCGGGAGCAGCTTGCCAGCTTTGCGAAAGGAGACGAGGAGCGCTTCTTCGGTCTGCTGGCGTACGTCGACCGGTTCGCCCAGGCACTCGGCGTCTCGCCGTTCGAGCCGCCGCCTTCGTTGCGCGACATGCTGGCAAAGATCGATTCGCCGGAACTGGAGGACGCGTTCGGCAAGTTTTTCTTCGGCAGTATCCGGGACCTCGCGGAAGAGTGGCTGCAGTCGGAAGAGGCGAGGGCACTGATCGCGATCCGCGGCTGCGTGGCCGTTCAGGCGGGGCCAAGCACGCCGGGCACCGCGGTCCCCATGCTGATCCGCCCGCTTTCGCTCGCGGCACGTAAGCCGACCTCGCCCGACGATCCACGGCTGATGCCGCTGCGGGGTTCGACCGGTTTTCCGAAGGGCGGCATGGGCGCGATCATCGCGGCGATGGCTCGCGCGGTCGTCGAGGCCGGCGGGGAGATCCGGACCGACGTCGCGGTGCGGCGGATTCTCGTCGAGAACGGCGCGGCCGTTGGCGTGGAAACGGCGAGTGGAGAGTGCTTCCGGGCTCCCGTCGTCGTCTCGAATGCCAATCCCAAGACCACGCTGCTCGATCTGCTGCCCGCCGGTGCGATTCGCGCCAACACGCTGGAGCGCGTGCGCCGGATTCCGATGAAAGGGTCCGCGTTCAAGATCGCGCTGTCGCTCGATCGACCGCCGCATGTCGCCGATGGCGCGACGGACGAGGAAACCCGCCAGATCGCCAGTTGCCAGTTCCGGATTGCGCCCAGCGTCGAATACATGGACCGCGCCTTCGACCAGGCGAAGCATGGCGTGCCGTCCGAGCGGCCGCTCATGTGGGGGCTCTGTCCGTCGATGATCGATCCCGACCTCGCGCCCCCGGGGCGCCATCTGCTCAGTATCAACGTTTGGCACGCGCCCTATGCACTGAAGGACGGCGTATGGGATGCCGCCACTCGCGACGCGTTCGGCGACCGGTGCATCAAGGTGCTCGACGAATACATGCCGGGCATCAAGGACAGCATCGTCGATCACCGCTACATGAGCCCGCTCGATCTCGAGAACGAGTACGGGCTGCTGGAAGGCAACGTGATCCAGGGCGACAACCTGGCCGGGCAGATGTTCTCGTTGCGGCCGATGGCCGGCATGTCCGATTACCGCGCGCCGGTCGACGGACTCTACTTCTGCGGCACCGGCACCTGGCCGGCCGGATTCGTCTCGGGCATTCCGGGGCACAACGCCGCGCACCAGATTCTCAGCGATACCGCGAGACGTAACGCGGACTGCGAGATGACCACCGAAAGCGAACTATCGAGGCAGGCAGGCTGACATGACAGATCAACACGAGATTCCCACACCCTTGAGCGCGGCACGGCTTGTCGAGGTTCTGCGACAGGCGCGTATTTCGCACGTGGTCATCGTACCCGACACGTATCAGGAAACCTTCATCGCGGCGATCGAAGCCGCGCCCGACCTGCAGACCGTCTATGCATGCAGCGAGGACGAAGCGATCGGCATCAATGCCGGGCTGTATGCGATGGGCCACAGGCCGCTGCTGACGATTCAGAACAACGGCTTCTATGCGTGCCTCAACACGATTCGCGGCATCTCGCTCGACGCCGGCGTGCCGACCGTCATGCTGATCGGCCAGTACGGCAACAAGGCGGCGACGCCGATGGAGCAGCACCCGCAGCGCATGGTGCGGCTGCTCGAACCGACGCTCGACATGTGGGGCGTGCCGTCGCTGCGGCTGTGGCATGACGCCGATCTCGGGAAGATTCCCGACGTGTACGAGCAGGCATTGCAGCAGCAGTCCCCCTGGGCACTCGTTGTCCCCATTCCTACCGGAGTCTGAGCATATGTTGCGAGAGGAAGTCATCCGGATTCTGGCGGACGTGTGCCGCAAGAACCAGTATCTGTCGGTTGCCACCATGCAGGCCACGCCTGTATGGCATGCGCTCGATCCCGAGGCACCGTTGCATATCGACATGCTCGGCTGCATGGGCAGCGCCTCGTCGCTGGGTCTCGGCATGGCGCTCGGTGCGCCGGACAAACGTGTCGTGACCGTCGACGGCGACGGTTGCGTGACGATGCAACTGGCCACGCTGGTGACGATCGGCGAAGCGCGTGCGCGCAATTACACGCTGATCGTGATGAACAACGGCCTTTACGAAACGTCCGGCAACCAGCCGATTCCCGGTGCCGCCACGGCCGATTTCGTTGCGCTCGCGCAGGCCTCGGGCTTCAGGAACAGCACGCGCATCGACGACGTCGACGATCTGCGCGCGCGCATCGCCACGCTGATCGAGGCCGAAGGACCGAATTTCATCGCACTTAACATAGACAGGGCAAGCGCATGCAAAAGTTGGCCGACATTGTCGATGCGAGACCAGATCCAGGTCATGCGCCGGACGTTCGGCGGCGCTCATGGCGGTTCGGAGCAGTCGGCTGGCGCGTAATGCGTGTCCTGCTGCGGCGGGTCGCGTTCGGGATCGGCACGCTCGTGTTCGTCTCGCTGCTCATCTTCGCGGGTACGCATCTGTTGCCGGGAGACGTGGCGGAGGTGGTGCTCGGGCAGGACGCCACGCCGCAGACGCTCACGGCGTTTCGCCATGACGCGGGCCTCGACAGGCCGCTCTACACGCAATATCTGACGTGGGTGTCGGGCGCGCTGCACGGCAATCTCGGCAAGTCCTATGCAAGCGGCCGCAGCGTGTCGGCGCTCATTGCGTCGCGCTTGCCGGCCACGCTGCTGCTCGGTGGCCTGACGGCTCTCGTGGCCCTGCCTTTGGCGGTGGCGCTGGGTCTTTACGCAGCGGCGCGAGCCGGAACCTGGCCCGACCGGCTGATTACGAACACCAGCCTGATTACCGCGTCGGGACCGGAGTTCATGTTCGCCGCGTTTCTGATTCTCGTGTTCTCGGTGCAGTTGGGCTGGTTGCCCGCGACCTCCTACATGTTCGGCGAGGTGACGCTCGGTTCGCATCTGCGGCGCCTCGCGCTGCCGGTGATGACGCTGGTCATTTCGGTCTTTGCGCCGACGACGCGCATGACGCGCAGCTCCATCCTCAACGTGCTCGGCTCGCCGTATGTGGAGATGGCGCTGCTCAAGGGCGTTCCCCGTTCGAGGATTCTCGTGCGCCACGCGTTGCCGAACGCGATCGGGCCGATCGCCAACGTGATTGGCATCAGTCTCGGCTACCTCGTCAGCGGGGTCGTGGTGGTGGAGGTGATCTTCTCCTATGCGGGCATGGGCAAGCTGATGATCGACAGCGTGGCGGTGCGGGATCTTCCTTTGGTACAGGGCTGTGCGATGGTGTTCGGGACGATCTACGTCGGCCTGAACATGGCGACGGATCTGCTGGCACTGGCGGGCAGTCCGAGACTGCGGAGCAGGACATGAATATCGCGCGCATTTTCCATGGCGGACGGACGGGGAGCGTGCCGAAACTGCCGCTGATCGTGATCGTGCTCTGGATACTGGTTGCCCTCGCCGCGCCATGGATCGCACCGTGGTCGCAGCGCGAGATCATCGGGGATCCTTACGGTGTGCCGCAGCATGGGGCGATCCTCGGGATGGACTATTTCGGCCGCGACATGCTTTCGCGGATCATCTTCGGTTCGCGCACGACCATCGTGCTCGCGGTTGCCGCGAACCTGATCGCTTCCGGCGTCGGTATCACGATCGGCTTTTTTTCGGCCTATGCGAAGGGCTGGATCGACGAGGCCATCGGGCGTGTGATGGACGGGCTGATGGCACTGCCGACGATCATGTTTGCGCTGGTTTGCGTCTCCGCGCTCGGGTCGTCTGAAATGGTGCTGGTCTGCACCGTCGGCCTGATCGAATCCGTGCGCGTGTATCGCGTGGCCCGGGCCGTGGGGTTGGACAACCTGGCACGCGACTACGTCGATCTCGCGCATTTGCGCGGAGAAAGCGTCTTCTGGATTCTGTTCCGCGAGGCACTCCCGAATGCCTACCCGCCGCTGCTGACCGACTTCGGCGTGCGCTTCGCCGCGACGGTCATGTTGTTGAGTGCCGTCAGCTTCCTGGGATTGGGGGTCCAGCCGCCAGCCGCGGACTGGGGAATGATGGTGCGCGAGAACCTGGCCGGATTGCGCCTGGGGTCGATTGCGGCGGTGTTTCCCGCACTCGCGATTTTCTCGGTCACGTTTTCGGCCAACAAACTGGTGGACTGGTTTCTGCGGCGCTCGCAGCGCGATATTTCCACGGAGTTCCTGGCATGAGCGAATTGATGCGTTTCGAAAACCTGAACGTATCGGTGTCGTCGGGTACGCTCGTGAATGACTTCAGCCTGTCGGTACAACAGGGCGAGGTGGTGGCGCTGATCGGCGAATCGGGCGCCGGGAAGTCGACTATTGGTCTCGCGGCGCTAGGCTATGCCCGCGCGGGATGCCGTCTTGCCGGCGGACGGATCATGTTCCGCGGCAGCGATCTTGCGCGGATAGGACAACGCGGGGCACGTCTCGTGCGCGGCGCCAAGGTGGCGTATATCGCGCAGAGCGCGGCCACCGCCTTCAATCCGGCTATCCGGATCGTCGACCAGATCATGGAGGCCACCGCCGTTCACGGCAAGGGCAATCGCAGGGTCGCATACGGGCGTGCGTTGGAACTCGCGAGAAGCATGGGGCTCGGCGCGGCGGACGAGATGATGCGCCGGTTTCCCCATGAACTGAGCGGAGGTCAGTTGCAGCGCCTGATGACCGTCATGGCGCTGATGTGCCGGCCGGAGTTGCTGGTTCTGGACGAGCCGACGACGGCGATCGACGTGACCACGCAGTTGGGCGTGCTCGCTTCGCTCAAGCGCATCATCCGGCAGGAAAAGGTGGCGTGCCTGTATATCAGCCACGATCTGGCGGTCGTTGCCCAGATGGCAGACCGGATCGTCGTGTTGCGTCATGGCGGGAAGGTCGAGGAAGGCGAGGCGCGGCAACTGCTGACGTCACCGCAGTGCGACTATACGCGCGAGCTGATTGCGGCGGCGAGTGCGGGGCTGTCGAACAGGACAGCCGAGGCGCCGGTGGCTTCCAGTGAGCCCGATGCGCCCGGTGTGCCCGGTGTGCCCGGCGCGCCCGGCGCGCCCGTACTCGAAATCCGCCACGCAGTCGCGAGGTATGGCCGCGGCAAGCCGACGCTGAACGATGTGTCGCTGACCGTTCGCCGGGGTGAATTCGTTGCGATCGTCGGTGAATCGGGGTCCGGCAAAAGTACGCTCGCGAGAGTGGCGACCGGGTTGCTGCCTATCGCGAGCGGCGAGTTGCTGCTGAATGGCAAGCCGCTTGCCCCGTCGCTTCGGCGGCGCGGCATGGAGGAACTGCGAGGCGTGCAACTGGTGCTGCAGCATCCGGACCTTGCATTGAATCCGCGCATTACCGTTGGGGCTGCAATCGGGCGGCCGCTGGAACGGTATTTCGGGTTGAAGGGCGCGGCTCGCGAGAAGCGGGTTGCCGAATTGCTGCGGCTCGTCGAACTGCCCGAGGAGGTGGCGCAGCGCTTGCCTTCGCAATTGTCCGGCGGGCAGAAACAGCGCGCCAACCTGGCGCGCGCGCTGGCGGCCGAGCCTGATCTGCTGGTTTGTGACGAGGTGACGGCTGCGCTCGATTCGATCGTCAGTTCGCGCATCCTGGCGTTGTTGTCGACTCTGCGGAGGCAACTCGGCACGGCCTGCATTTTCATTACTCACGATGTTTCGAAAGCCTCGAAACTCGCCGACCAGATCTACGTGATGCATCAGGGACAGGTGGTGGAGTCCGGTCAGTCGCCGGAGGTGGTTGCGCATCCGCGGCATCCGTACACGCAGGCGCTATTTAACGCGATACCGGAACTCAGGACCGACTGGCTGAAAGAGCGCATGCCGGGTCTGGCGGCATGACGGACGAACGCGAGCCGTCCCGGCCACTATCTCGAACGGAGAACAGAAGACGCATGAACGGCGAATGGGCTCACGATGGAAAAATGTCGCGGCGCGGTTTCCTGGGGGCGGCGGCCGGTGTTGCCGTGGCGCTCGGCGGTGGGCTGACCTATGCCGATGCGGCAGCGGCTTCCGTGCCGCGGCGTGGCGGCCGTCTGCGCATCGCGTGGTCGCAGCAGAGCATCAACGACACCCTCAATCCCTTGAGGATGAACCAGAACCTCGACTTTCTGCGCGTCTATTCGCTGATGAGTCCGCTCGTGAAGTGGGACAGGCAGTTCCAGGCATCGCCCGATCTTGCCGTCGAGTGGAACCCGAATGCCGACATGTCGGTCTGGTCGTTCCGGTTGAGACAAGGCGTGGTGTTCCAGAACGGCAAGCCGCTGGTTCCGGAGGACGTGGTCTATTCGCTCAATCTTCATCGGCAGCCGGGTTCCGTGTCGATGGTGCGCTCGTATTTCTCGGACGTCACCGATATCCGCAAGGACGGAGTGGATCGGGTCGTCGTGACGCTGAAGGCGCCTAACGCCGACTTTCCCGTGCTGCTCGGTGATCCGCATACGGTCATCGTTCCCGAGGGATTTGCCAACTGGGATCGTCCGGTCGGCACCGGCCCGTTCGAACTCGTCGAGTTCAGACCCGGTATCGGCATGGTGGCGCGCCGGTTTGCCAATCACTACAAGGCCGATACCGTCTATGTGGACGAGGTCGAAACGTTCGGCATTTCGGATACCGGCGCCCGCATGGACGCGCTGATTTCGGGGGACGCGCATTACATCAACCGGGTTGACGCACGTACCGCCACGTTGCTCGACCGGAACCCTCGCGCAAAGCTGGTCGATTCCAAGGCATCGCGAAAGCTCTGCATCAACACGATGGCCAATGGCGCGCCGTTCGACGATATCAATCTGCGCACCGCGATCAAGTATGCGGTCGATCGCGCGGAGATGGTCAAGCGCGTACTGAACGGATACGGGCAGGTTGCCAATGATCTTCCGATCGGACCCAGGGACCGATATTACGACCATGATCTGCCGCAACGCGAGTTCGATCTGGACAAGGCCCGGTTCTACTACAAAAAGTCGGGATTTAGCGGGCAACTCAACCTGTTCACGTCGGACGTCAATTACGGCGCGCCCGCGACGGATTTTGCGCTGGAACTGCAGGAAACCGCGGGCCGGGTCGGGATACCGATCAACCTCACGCGCTTGCCGGCGGAAGGCTATTACGCACAGGTCAGCGGAAAGAAGGCGTTTAACGTGACCAACTGGTTTCCGCGCGCGACGCTGGATCTGGAACTACGCAGTGTCAGCCTGTCGAATTCGCCGCAGCCGGAGACCGGCTACCGGAATCCGAAACTGGATGCCCTGGCGCTGGAGGCACGGCGCACGCCGGATGGACCCAAACGGGCCGAACTGTATGCGCAGGTGCAGAAGATTCTGTGGGACGCGGACGGCAGAACCATTCCGGTATTCGTGGATTTTCTCGACGGACGCGCCGCGAACGTGCAAGGCGTCGTTCCCCATCCTTTTTCGGAAGCCGCCGGGTTGCGACTGTGCGAAGAAGTATGGCTTGCCTAGGAGACCGATGGATTTCCGCCTTTTCCGCATCGCTCTGTAAAGGGCGATGGCCGTACGCACATGAACCTTGGGGATGAGCATGGCCTTTCTTGTCATTGTCGATCATTTCTGTCATCCGGGCCGCGAGGCCGATGCCGTCGAGCGCATCGAGCGCAACGGCAAGTTGATGGCGCAGGTCGATGGATTCCTGTTCCGCTACCGGACATCGGACCCGAAAGATGCGTCGGCGATCACGACGGTGACGGGCTGGGAAACGGAGTCGGCCTATCGGGCCTGGCTTGAGTTGAAGCCCGGCGATGCCGCCACGCCGTCGCCTTACCGGCACTTCGTCAGCCGCGGGCTTTTCGTGGAATCGGCCTGCATCGCCGGGAACGGTCGCAGTACCTGATTCGGCTCGGCATTGCATTCATGCATCTATTTATTTGCGCTCATTAAATCGTATTACTAAATGATTTGGCTGGATGAAATCCGGTCGAACTACAACGATGAGGGGAAGATGAAGAAAATCATGTTCGGAACCGCGCTCGCATGCCTGCTCTCGCAGCATGCTTACGCACAAAGTACCGTCACGCTGTATGGCCTTATCGAAACCGGCATCGATTATGTGAACAACAGTGGTGGCAAATCTCTCGTCGCCATGCGCGACGGCGTGTCGACGGGGATTTCCGGAAGCCGGTGGGGGCTGATCGGCAGCGAGGATCTGGGCGGTGGCCTGAAGACGATCTTCAAGCTGGAAAGCGGATTCAACGTTACCAACGGAACCTTGGGGCAGGGCGGCCTTGCTTTTGGCCGAACCGCCTATGTCGGGATCACCAGCAATCGCTTTGGCACCGTCACGCTCGGGCGACAGTATGATTCGATCGTCGATTACCTGCAGTTCGCCGGCGACGGAAACCAGTGGGGCGGAATGGCGACGCACGGTAGCGGCGACATGGACAATATCGGCAACACGGTACGAACGAATAACAGCATCAAATACGCGAGCGGTGACGTTTATGGATTCAGGTTCGGCGGCGTGTACGGATTCAGTTCGCCCACCGCATATGACCAGGTCGGCACGACAGGCGTTTTGAGCGCGGGCGTGAACTACATTTATGGTCCGCTCAAACTCGGCGTGGCCTACTTCCATGCAAAAGATCCGGCGGACCAGTTCGCCGATGGGCATTACGTTGCCAACACGACGGGTTCGGCCATCGGTGCTACCGGCCCATGGAGCTACGTGGGACATCCGAAAGACGTGCAAACGTATGGGGCCGGTGCGACCTACCAGGTGGGTAATGGTGTCATCGGGGCGCTCTATACGCGCATCCTGTTTAGCCAGGCAAACGGCACCAAAAGCGATGTGAGCTTCGAGTTTTACAACGTGTCGTATACGTACTTCGTCAGGCCCGCGTTGAAGCTGGGCGCGGGGTATCTCTACACGATCGGGCACGTGGATTATTCGGGCGCAGTACCGAAGTACCATCGCGTCATTGTCGGTGCGGACTACAGTTTGTCGAAGCGCACGGAAGTGTACGGGGTCGTCGCATTGCAGCTGGCGAGCGGCGATGCGAAGGGCGCGGACCTTTATCAGGGCGTGGTCGGCAATATGTCGACTACGAACCGGCAATTAGCTGCGCGTGTGGCGATTATTCATCGATTCTAGGTGGAGGGCGCGTTCGGCTCTACGATATGGCAGGCCGGAGATGGCGGTCAAGGGTGCGAACCGCCGTCGTTTTCCGCACCCGACCGATCCGCCTACCCAACCGTCTGATTTTCCGCAACCACCTTTGATTTCGCGCCCCCCGGTTTCCTGTCGATCCAGTTTGCCAGCCTGTCGAACCAGAGGTGGACGACCGGCGTGGTGAAGAGCGTCAGCATTTGCGAGAATACCAGGCCGCCGACGATCGCAATCCCCAGGGGGACGCGCAATTCGGCACCCGCACCCTGTCCCAGCGCCAGCGGCAAGGCGCCGAACAGGGCCGCCAGCGTCGTCATCATGATGGGGCGAAAGCGCTGCACGCAGGCCTGGCGGATCGCGGCCGTGGGCGGCAGGCCTTGTTCCCGCTCGGCCACCAGTGCAAAGTCGATCATCATGATCGCGTTCTTCTTGACGATGCCGATCAGCAAAACGATGCCCACCATCGCCATGATCGAGAGATCCTGGCCGCACAACATCAGCGTACACAGCGCCCCCACGCCGGCGGACGGTAGCGTCGAGATGATGGTCAAGGGGTGGATCGCGCTTTCGTAAAGTATGCCCAGCACCAGATAGACGACAACCAGCGCCCCCAGGATCAGATACGGCTCGCTATGCAGCGATGCCTGGAAAGCCTGGGCCGTCCCCTGGAAGGTTCCGATAACGGCATCGGGCTTGTGCACGGCAACCTCGGCGCGGCGGATGGCCGTGATGGCGGCACCCAGAGCCTGCCCGGGCGCCAGATTGAACGAAATGGTCACTGCCGGGGACAAGCCTTGATGGTTTACGGAAACAGGCGATACGCCGTTGGCGAGCGTCACCAGTGTGTTCAACGGCACCAGTTGGCTGGTCAGGGGCGAGCGCACGTAAAGGTGGGCCAGCGCTTCCGTCGTCAACTGGAATTTCGGGTCGACTTCCTCGATGACGTGATACTGGTCCGATTGCATATAGAGCGTCGCAATCTGGCGCTGGCCAAACGCGTCGTACAGCGTATCGTCGATGGCCTGCGCGGTAATGCCGAAGCGCGAGGCCGTGTCACGATCGATGACCAGCGTGGCACTGGTGGCCGAAGCCTGTTGATCGGACGTGACGTCGGCCAGTTCCGGCAGGGTGGAGAGGCGCTGGGTCAGCACCTGCGACCAGTGGTTCAATTCATTGACGTCGGGACATTGCAAGGTGTACTGATATTGTGCCGCGCTTGCGCGGGCGCCAACCTGAATGTCTTGCCGAACCCGCATCGTGACCGAAACACCGATTACCGTCGCGAGTTTGGGCTTGAGCCGGCGTAGCACCTGAGCGGCGGTGACCGTGCGCTGATTGACGGGTTTCAGGTTGATCATCATGTGGCCTTCGCTCACCGTAGGATCCGCCGAGATCCAGTAGTAGACGTTATCGACCGCCGGGTCGGCTTCGATGATATGGCCGAGTTGCTGGATCTTGACGGCCATCGCCTGCGGCGAGATGTCCGTCGCGGCTTCCGGTGTCGCCTGGATCAGGCCCGAATCTTCCTCGGGAAAGAACCCCTTCGGGATCAGCACGAACAACGCCCCGGTCGCGATCACGGTCGCAATCGTCACGCCGAGCATCGTTTTCTGGTGCCGCAAGACCCAGTCGAGTCCGCGCTCATAGCGCCGCTCCATCGCGACGAAGGCGATTTCCAGCCCCCGCACGAGCCGGCTCTCGCGAAGCCGATCGCCGTTGGGCTTGCGAATCAGCCAGCCGCACAACATGGGGGTGACGGTGAGCGATACGAAGCACGACATGACGACCGCGGCACTGACCGTAATCGCGAATTCGCGGAACAGACGCCCGACGATGCCGCCCATCAGCAGAATCGGGATGAATACCGCAATCAGCGAAATGGTCATCGAGATGACGGTAAAGCGCACCTCGCGCACCCCGAGCAGCGCGGCACGCATGCGCGGCACGCCGGCTTCGATATGCCGCATTACGTTCTCGATCACCACGATCGCATCGTCGACCACAAAGCCCACGGCAATCGTGAGCCCCATCAGCGACAGGTTGTTCAGGCTAAAGCCCAGCAGATACATCAAGGCAAAGGTGGCAACCAGCGACAGCGGAATCGTCAGGCTCGGAATCACGGTCGCCCACAGATTGCGCACGAACGCGAAAATCACCATGACGACCAGGGCGACCGTCAACATCAGCGTGAATTGCACGTCGTGCAGCGAGGTCGTGATCGTCTGCGTGCGGTCCCCGACGACATGGACATGGGCCGCCGTGGGGAGCGAGGCTTCCAGCGCCGGCAAATGAGACTCGATGTTGCGGATGGTGTCGACGACGTTGTAGCCGGGCTGCTTATGGATATCGATGATGATGGCGCGCTCGTGCTGCAACCACGCGGCCTGGTGCGTGTCCTCGGAGGCGTCGATCACGGTGCCGAGGTCCTCGAGGCGCACGGGCGCGCCGTTCTTGTAGGCGACGACGAGGCCGCGATACTCGGCCGCCGTCGTGAGCTGATCGGTGGCGTTGAACACGACCGAGCGGTCCGGGCCGTTCAGGCTGCCTTTGGGCGCGTTGACGGTTTGCACGCCGACAATCGAGCGCACGTCCTCGAGCGTCAGGCCGCGTGCGGCGAGCTTGTCGGGATCGACACGGATGCGCACCGCGGGGCGTTGTTGTCCGTTGAAATCGACGAGACCGACACCCGGCATCTGCGAGATTTGCTGGGCAAGAAAGTCTTCCGCGTAGCGGTCGAGTTCGGTGAGCGGGAGCGACGGCGAGGTCACCGCCAGCGAGAGCAGCGTGAAATTGGCGGGATTGACCTTCTCGTAAGTCGGCGGGTTGGGCAGGTTCTTGGGCAGTACGCCGCCCGCTGCATTGATGGCGGTTTGCACGTCCTGCGCGGCACCGTCGATATTGCGCGACAGGTCGAACTGGACCGTGATCGACGTCGTCCCGAGCGAACTGGACGAGGTCATTTCGGTGATGCCCGCAATATTCGACAATTGCCATTCGAGCGGCGAGGCGACCGAACTCGCCATGGTCTCCGCGCTCGCGCCGGGCAGTTGGGCGGAAATCTGGATCGTCGGAAAATCGATCTGGGGCAGTGACGCGACAGGCAGCAGCCAATAGGCGACGACGCCCGCCAGCAGCACGCCGAGCGCCAGGAAGCCGGTGGCGATGCGCCGTTGGATGAAAAATTCGAGCAGGCTCATGAGGCGCTGTCTTATTGAATGGAGGTGACAGAGGGGACGGCTGCGGGCTGCGCAGTCGTCGCGACGATGTTGGCAGCCGCCTGCGTGCCGGGATCGAGCCGGCTTTGTCCGTCGAACACGATCAGATCGGCGGTGTCGATACCGGCGTCGATCTCGGTCATGCCGTCGACGCTGTTGCCGGTTTTCACCGGTCTCAGTTGCGCCCGGCCGTTCTTATCGAGGACATAAAGCTGCGTGCCGGACTGACTGTTGACGATCGCGCGGTCCGGTACCGCAACACGCTGGCGGTCGGTGTGCAACAGGATCTGTGCATTCACCAGTTCGCCGGGCCACAGCTTGCGGTCCTGGTTGGTGAACGATGCCTTCAGCCTGATCTGGCCCGTCGTCGGATCGACGTGGCTGTCGATGAAGACCAGCGAGCCTTGCGCCAGAACGGCGTCGCCGGTACGCGGCGTGACGTTGACCGGCAACGCGCTGCCGGCCTGTTTCGCGAGCAGCTCGGGAAGCACGTCCTGCGGGACCGAGAACACCACCGTGATCGGTTCCATCTGGGTGACCGTCGCAATGCCGTTGGCATCGGTCGGATGGACCACCTGGCCGATGTCGGCTTCGCGCACACCGACACGCCCCGCGAACGGTGCGCGCAGCGTCGTGAAACCGAGCTGCAGCTGGTCGCTTTGCACCAGCGCCGCGTCGGCCGCGACCGTCGCGGCGAGCGATTCGACCTGGGCACGCGCGGTATCGACGCCTTGCGAGGTCGCCGCACCCATGCCGACAAGCTTGCTGTAGCGTTCGAGGTCGAGCCGCGCATTGTTCAGGCTCGCCTGGTCTTTGCGCTGCGCCGCTTCGGCCTGGTGGAGTTGCGCCGTCAGCGGCCCTTGGTCGAGTTGTGCGAGAAGCTGGCCGGCGCGGACGTCCTGGCCTTCGTTAAAGGCAATGCGCTGCACCTGCCCGTCGACACGGACCTTGACATCGACCGTGTTGAGCGCCTCGACCGTACCGACCGATGCGACCCTGATCGGGAAATCCATCAGCACCGCATGGCCGGCATCGACGGGCACCGCCGCAGCCGCGGCACTGGCCGCGTGTTTCGGCCACACCCACCAGGCCAGTACCAGCGCCAGCGCGACGCCACCGGTCCAGGCGAACAAAGGGCGGCGCGTGCGCCGCTGCGGCGACGCCAAGAAATCTTCCCGGAGGTTCATTAGGGGTTCGAAATTCAATGAGAGATGGAGGATGAAATTGCAGCCACAGGCGTGGGTGTATCGGTGGTCATTCCGGCACCGCCGCCGAAGGCCCGAAATACGCTCACCGATGCCTGCAAACGTTGCAGGAGTGCCTGCGCGAGCGCGTCCTGGGCTTGATAACGGGTCCGTTGTGCATCGAGCACGCTCAGGAAGTCGATCGTGCCGCCCCGGAATTGCGCCTCGGCGAGTGCCGCCGCTTGGGTCGCCGCGTCGGCAGCGGCGCGTTCCGCCGTTTCCGCCAAGGCGCCTTGCTGCTGCGCCGTCAGAGAATCCTCGACATCCTGCAAGGCGGAGACGACGGTCTGACGATAGTCGGCGGTCGCTTTCGCGAACCCGGCCTGATTCGCGTGCAACTGCCCGCGCAATGCGCCGCCATCCAGAAGCGGTGCAGCGAGCGTTGCCGCGAGACTGCTGAACGGGCTCGAGAGAAAACGCGTGAGCGTATTGCTGCTCAGGCCACCGTCCGCGGTCAGCACCAGATTCGGCAGGAAGGCCGCGCGCGCCGCGCCCACGCTGTAGTTTTGCGACTGCAACTGGGCTTCCTTCGAGCGGATATCCGGGCGCGTTTCGAGCAAGGTCGCCGGCAAATTCGGGAGCGGCTGCGGAATCGGAATATCGTCGATCTGTGCCGCGCCGAGCATGAACTGCTCGGGTGCCACGCCTTCCAGCGTGGCAAGCAGATGCATGCTTTGCTCGAGTTGCTGCAGCAGCGCGGGTATCGCGGCCTGGAACGTCGCCAGCGCATTGCGCTGCTGCTCGACCTGAAGTTGCGTTGCGACGCCGGCCTGCTGTTGGGCCAGCAGCAAGTCGAGAATATGCCTGGCATTACTCTCGATGGCATGCGCCAGGCTCAGCCGCTGCCGCAAGCTCTGGATCTGGAAATAGGTATCGGTAACCGACGCGGTCAACGTCAATGCCACGGTGTCGCGATCAAATTCGGAGGCCCGCGCGAGCAGCCGTGCGGCGTCGGCATTGGCCGAATTGAGTCCCCAGAAGTCGATCTCGTAGCTGGCTTCGGCAAACAGGCTCTGGCCATTGTTCGACGAATTCGGACTGGTGGGGCCGGAGGCGTTGGTGCGCTGGTGAGTACGAGCGAACGTGCCGCCTGCCGAGAGGGTCGGGTAGAGCGGCGCACCGGCCCTCTCGGCGTTGGCGCGGGCCAGGTTCACGCTCGCCACGGCCGAGGCGAGCGAAAAATTGTTCTGCAGGCTGCGTTCGACCAACTCGTTGAGTTGCGGGTCCTGATAGTTTCGCCACCATGCGCTCCTGACCGTGACCGCATCGGCAAGCGATGACCGGGCCGCGCCGTCCCAGCTTTGCGCCATCGGCGTGTCGGGACGCCGATAGGTCGGCACGAGCGTGCAAGCCGTCAGCAAACCCAGCAACAGCGGCGCCAAGGCATAGGCGGAAGACGCACGAATCCATCCCGGAAGGGAGCGGCGATGGGTACCACCAATGGGCACAACGGGGTGTTGCTCGGACATATCGATGCGTCTTCTGCTAACTGAATGTCGCGCGCGGAGTGAGCCGGTTCTGGCTGGTCTTTTGCGCAATGATAAAAATAGCCGCGGCGCCAGCGATGTGATGGCGAATATGAGCACGCAGTGGATTGACTACGCTGCGATCAAGGCTCAACTCGAATGGCAGGGGCGAGCTTTCGTTCGCTCATGTGAGCGGCAACAGATAGTGAGCCTGGGATGTGAATCTGTCGGGACTCGAAAATTACAAGATTGACAGAGCCGTTCTTCTGGAACAGGGGAGCAGTGAACGATCTGGTTAGTATGAAGAAAGCACTGAGGAAAGCGCTGAAGAAAGCGCTGAAGAAAGCGATGTGTCTGATCTTAACCACATAGGGCTTCTGATTAATTAGTTAGCCTGAAATTTCCTCTTTTTGGTTCCGGATCCCCATGCGAGCCACCGCGCCTGAAGTGTGGCGCGATGACCGGCGGCCGCCGTCATCCGGCGTCGGGGCACGGCACCCTTGCCCCGGTCTTTGCAAAAGAGTTCCGTCGAACTTGTAATTTTCGAGTCCCGACAGATTCACATGCAAAGCTCATGATCTGCCACGGTTATGTGAACGGACGGAAGTCGGCTCCTGGCGATTGCGTTGCGCTGCCGAACGCCTCATCGGTACTTGAGGCCGATCCAGAGCACTTTACGACGGGCACATTTTCAATCGGGATGCGGATACCGCGACAGGGCATGCCACGTCGGGATCCGTAAAACATTGCGCCGCGGCAGTCGACGATTCTGTCGCCCGTTGTGCGGCAGACAGATACGTTGCGAGATTAGTAAATTGAAACTCAATCAGGCTCTCAGTGGCACAGCAGTCGCGCTTACCTTCTTGTTGGGACCGGCAGTCCATGCCGCGACGCCCGACGAGCCGGTCAAGCTGATCAAGACTATTCCGCTGCCCGACATCAACGACGGCGATTTCGACCATTTTGCCGTCGACCTCAAGCGCAACCGCCTCTACGTCTCGGTGGAAAACCACCATTCGATCGACGTGTTCAACCTCAAGACCGGTGAGCATCTGATGAGCGGCGGCCCGGTCACCACGCCTCATTCGCTCGCTCTTAACGTCGAGAAAAACGAGCTGTTCGTGGCCGACGGCGGTGACAAGGCGGTCAAGGTTCTCGACGGGTCGGATCTGCACCTGATCAAGCGGATCGATATCGACGGCACACCGGATTCCGCCGGCTATGACCCGAAGACCCGGGATTTCTATCTCGTTGCCAGCGAGCCGGGCGAGCACCCTACTCATTCGACGATTCACATTATCTCGACCGAAGACCTCAAGACCAAGGGTGAGATCCCCATCGAGTCGGGCAGTCTTCATTCGCTGACGATCGACCAGGCCACCCGCCGCATGTTCGTGAATATCCGCGACAAGTCCACGATCGGCATCATCGATATGAACAGGAATGCCCTCGTGCAAACCTGGTCGGTACCGGGCCTCACGCTGAACACGCCGATGGCATTCGACGCCAAAAACCACCGGTTGTTCGTGGCCGACAAGAAGCCGGGCAAGCTGTTCGTTCTCAACTCCGACACCGGCGCGACGATCGCGACCTACGGCTGCGCGGAAGGGGGCGACGACATGACGTACGACGCACGGACGAAGCGCATCTATGTGAGCGCGGCCCAAGGCCTGACGGCCTATCAGCAGGACGACGCCGACCACTACCACGAAATTGCGCGGATCGATACGCACGGAGGCAAGACCTCGGTTCTCGTCCCGAGCCTGGATCAGCTTTATGTTCCGCATACCCGGACCTCGGCTCCCGAGGCCGGTCTCGAGATATACAAAGTCAAGGGTTGATCTCCCGTAACGCCTCAGTGCATCAAAGAGGCAGAAGGCGGGGGGAAGTTCCTCCCGCCGATCAGGATAGCTAAATTCATACGAATACCTGTCACCTGCGAATAATGCGTGGTTTTTAACATGGCACCCTCAATCAATTTCGGACCCCGATTCAGTACTGGAAAGCAAGGGCATAACAAGATGCAACAGCTACTTTCGCCGTTCCGCATGAAACCGTTGACGCAGTGCGTTCTGGCCGCACTGTGCATGTCCGGTATCCAGTTCGCTCATGCGCAGGAGGCGGGCGATCTCGGCTCCGTGCAGAGCACCGCCACATCGTCGTCGCCGGCCAATGCGCCGACCGGCTCGAAAAACGTGCAGACCGCGCCCGCGCAAGCGCCGACGCAAGGCTCGCTCACGGCCACCGAGCCGCAGTCGACGATCAGCCATCACTACATCCAGAACAGCACCGCGCCGACCGAGAACTACAGCGACATCATGAACATCGCGCCGAGCGTCTCGAGCATCTCGCCGAACGGTCCCGGCTTGATGGAGTCGCCCACCATGTCTATCCGCGGTTTTCAGGACGGGCAGTACAACGTGACGTTCGACGGGATACCGTTTGGCGATGCGAACAACTTCACGCATCACTCGACGTCGTTTTTCTCGTCGCAGGCGATTAACCGCCTCACCGTCGATCGTGGCCCGGGCGACGCTTCGCAAATCGGCTTCGCCACGTTCGGCGGCACGATCGCGATGGAGTCGTTGATCCCGTCGATGACCCCGTCGGCCGCTCTGCTCGGCACGTATGGCAGCTACAACACCTGGCTCGCCGGCGCCGAGCTCAACACGGGCGATCTGCAGCAGCTGGGCGACGCGCGCGCGACGTTCGGCTACACGCAAAGCAGCAGCGACGGTTATCTGACCGGCGCCTCCCAGCGTCGCGAGAACGCCTACTTCAAATTCGAGAAGCCGCTTGGCGACTCGACGGTGCTCACCCTGTTCGGCACCTATAACAAGATTCATCAGAACACGCCATATGGCTCCTCCGAGGCCCAGATTGCGGAGTTCGGCCCTAACTATGGCCTCTCCAGCAACCCGCTGAGCCAGGCGTATTCGGGCTATAACTACGACCTGGTCAATACGGACTTCGAGTACATCGGCGTCCAGACGAAGGTCGCGCAGTGGGCGATCGACAACAAGCTTTATACCTACGGGTACTACCACACCGGCTTCCAGGGTGTGTCGCCGAACAGCAGCTTGCCGTACAACGCATTTTCGACGAAGGGCCCGTACCTCCCCGCCGGCAACGTTGCCGGCCAGGAGCAGGAAAGCGACTACCGGGCCTGGGGCGACGTGGTGCGCGCGCAAAGAGACATCGGCCCCGGTTCGCTCGAGTTCGGCGCCTGGTTCGCTTACCAGACCAACTTCCGCGACCGGGTCGAAGCCAACGCCACCCAGAACTTCGCGTTCGTGGCGCCGATGTTTTCGATGACCAACACGCTGACCACTTTCCAGCCGTACATCCAGTACGCCTGGAAGCTGCCGTACGGCTTCACGGTCACCCCCGGCGTGAAATACGCGCTGTTCCGCCGCGACCTCTATTCGGCCATGAACCAGGGCTCGGGCCTGCCGGCCGACTACGGCCAGACCTGGACGAAGGTGCTGCCCTCGCTGCAGATCCACGAGAAGATCAATTCGAACTGGAGCGCCTACGCCCAGTATGCACAAGGCTTTCTCGCGCCCAATCTGAATACGTTCAACATTCCTAACCTGACGGCCAACAGCCAGCCTGACCCCCAGCGAACGGACAACTATCAGATCGGCACCACCTATAAGACCGACCGCCTGACGGCTTCCGTCGACCTGTACTACATCAAGTTCGCCAATGAAATCACGAGCGTGAACATCGGCGGCAACACGTTCTACTCGAATGCCGGCGCGGCGACCTACAAGGGCATCGAAACGGAAGCGACGTACTACGCGGGGCTCGGCTTCAGCCTGTACGGAAACCTGACGTTCAACTCGGCGAAGCAGCACAGCGACAACTCCTGGATGCCGTTCACGCCGAACAAGACAGCGGCAGCAGGCCTGCTCTATGAACGCGGACCGCTGACCGGCTCGTTGATCACGAAGTTCATCGGCCGGCAGTACGGCACCACGGGCAACCAGATCCCGATCGGCGGCTTTGCGCAGACCGATCTCTCCGTGGGCTACACGTTCAAGCCCGCCACATCGATGGTCCACGACGTGCGCGTCGGCCTGCAACTCGACAACCTCTTTAACCGCACGGGTATCAACGGGTTCTTCGGTTTCGGCGCAGACGCTGCCAAGACCCCGCTCTACTGGACGCAGGCCGGACGCTCGGTGTTCGGCACGGTTCAGGTCGATTTCTAATTTCAGGCGAACATATCCATGAACATCACTCAATTCACTCACTTCGCGAACGATTCGGGCGGCGTACTTTACGTCATCGTCTTCATGTTGTTCGTTGCACTGACCGTCATCATCGAGCGGCTGTCGTTCCTGCACCGCGCGATGGGCAGCACCCGGGCGGCGCTCGAGCGCATCGACACCCTGGGCGCGCTCGATACGTCGAAGCTCACGACTTGCGCGGCGCAATTCTCCGGTCTGCCGGTCGAACGCGTGCTGACCACTGCGGCCCACCTCGCGAACCGTGCGTCGCGCGAAGACCTCGACGCGTCACTCGAAGAGACGATCATGCGCGAAGCACCGCGCGTCGACCGCTTCCTGTGGGTGCTCGACACCGTCGTCACGCTGGCGCCGCTGCTCGGCCTGTTCGGCACCATCGTCGGCATGTTCAACGCGTTCCAGGTGCTGTCGAACCCGGGCAATGCGCCGACCCAGGTCACGGGCGGCGTCGCCGAGGCGTTGGTGGCGACGGCTTCGGGCCTGTTCGTGGCGATGATCGGCCTGGTGTTCTTCAATGGTCTGGAGAAACGCGTGCGCACGCTGATGCATCAACTCGAAACGCTGAAGGCCGCGCTGGTTAACCGGCTTACAGGCGTGCCGCGCGAGGTGCAGAAGGAAGTGCGCGAAGTGCCGGATGCCGGTGTCGTTAAACTCGCACCCCAAAGGACGTGATGATGAAGTACTTCGAAGCCCGCAAGGCGCGCATCGAGATCATCCCGATGATCGACATCATGTTCTTTCTACTGGTGTTCTTCATCATGATTACGCTGCACATGATTCCGAACGCAGGGCTGCGCACGCAGTTACCCGCAAGTTCGAGCACGCAGGAACTGCCGCCGGCGAAAGTGACGGTGACGTTGGCCGAAGACGGCACGCTATCGGTCGATGGCCGCACGATGGCGCTGGGCGAACTGACCGCCATGCTGCAGGCACGCCCCGATGCAGCGCACACGGCCGTGACGATCGTCGGTGCGAAGGGTGCCCGGATTCAGCAGCTCGTTTCGTTGATGGATGCCTGCCGCGCGGCCGGCATCTCGCAGATTTCCATGGCCACGCAACCCGCGTCGAAGTGATATGGCGACCGTACCCGAACTGAGCGTAACGTCGAGCAAGGCGCCTCGTGCGCACCTCGACCTCCATCGCGCCGTCCCCCTCGCGCTCCTCGTCGAGGCGTTAGTGCTGGCAGGCGCATTCGGACTGCTTGCGAAAAAGGCTCCACCACCGCCGCCGCCGCCCGCCGTCACGTTGCTGGCGCTCGCGCCGGTAGCGGCACCGGTGGCGCCGCCCGCGCCGGCACCCAAGCCGCCCGAGCCCGTGCCTGTCGCGAAGCCGATTGCGCCTCCACGGCACTCGCCCGTGCCCGTGCATCACGCTGCCCCGTTGCAGCCGGCGACTCCGGCTACCCCGCCGGCCCCGCCGCCGACTGCTCAGCCCAGCGAACCGGCTACCGATCCGGCACCTCCAGCGCCGCCGCCGCCACCGCCCGCACCGTCCGCGGGCGCGGTGAATCCGAGCTTCGATGCCGCGTTGCGGGCTGCGGTCCAATCCGCGTTGCGCTACCCGGAGTCTGCTCGCATGGCCGGCGTGAGCGGACGCACGCGCGTGGCTTTTACCTATCGCGATGGAGCGGTGTCGGATGTGCGGGTCGTCGTATCGAGCGGCGTCGGCCAGCTCGACCGCGCCGCGCTCGCGGCGGTACACGACGCCGCGTACCCCAAACCCGCACCTGAGCTCGCCGGCAAGACACTGTCGAAGCAACTGTGGGTGACGTTCGCTCTGGACGACGCGCAGTGAAATTGACTTGTTCGGTCGTTAGAATCACCCGGACATTTGCCCACGATTGTGACGAAAGCGGGCATCCGCGACGGTACGCCTTTCATGAATCCTGCTGCCAATAACCTATCTGGCCCCCATGTGCACGCGTCGCACATACTTGTTATCGAAGACGACAAGCCGACTTCCGACCAGATTACGCGCGCGCTCGAAGACTACGGCTTCTCGGTCGAACAGGCACTGACCGGCTGGCAAGGTCTGTCGCGGGCGCTCGCGCGGCGCTTCGATGCCATCGTGCTCGACATCATGCTGCCGGAAGTCGATGGTTTTTCCGTGTTGTCGACCTTGCGCAACCTCGGCCAACGTGTCCCGATCCTGCTGTTGAGCGCACTCGACGCGGTCGACACACGCGTGAAGGGTCTGCATGCCGGCGCGGACGATTATCTCGTGAAGCCATTTTATTTCGACGAACTGACGGCGCGTCTCAACGTGCTGCTACGCGGCCAGGCGGGCGGGCGCGACGACTCGACCCTGACGTTCGGCGACCTGACGCTCGACACGTTGACGGGCCACGCAACGCGGCGCGGCACCGTCATCAACCTCAAGCCGCGTGAAAGCAAGCTGCTCGCCTTTCTGATCCGGAATGCAGGAAACGTCGTCACGCGCAACATGCTGTTCGAGGCGGGCTGGAATTATCACGCGGATGTACAGAGCGACGTGATCGCCATCCATCTGACGCGCTTGCGTCGCAAGATCAGCCTCGACGGAAAGTTGCCGCAGCTGATTCACAACGTGCACGGCGCCGGGTGGGTTCTGCATGTATAAGCTGCGTTTGCTGTTTCGCCAGCCTTCGCCCTGGCTGTTGTTCTGCCTGCAGGTCGTGATTGCGATCGGCCTCTTTTCGCTCCTGTGCTGGGTCACCATTCGGCATTCGATTGGCGAGATCGATGAGCATCTCTTTCTGAAAGTGGAGCAAATCCAGCATTTGCCGACGAACGAGATCCCGGCGCGTATTGCGATGTACACGTCGGAAGACCCGGAGAACAGACGGCCATTCGGCTATTTCGGCCCACACGGCGAGCATCTCGTCGGCGCCTTCGAGACGTTGCCGGGCGAGGTCGACGGCAAGCCGTTCGATTACATTGCGACCCTCGGGCACCATGCCGGCGCGGTGCAACGCCACTATCGCGGCGTCGTGGTGCGTTTGCCGTCCGGCGGCATTTTTGTCACCGCACGATCGACTGATGGAGAGAGGCACTTCGACAAGGTGTTGCTGCTGATCGCGGGGGGCAGTCTTGTCTTTACACTCGTCATCGGCATGGTCAGCGGTACGCTTCTGAACGCCGTGGCAGCCCGCCGCTTGCGCGATGTACGCCGGGCGACCCAGCGGATCGCGTCGGGCCGGCTCGATCATCGCCTGCCGCTGTCGGGCAGTGGGGACGACATCGACAAGATTACGGCCGTGGTGAATTCGATGCTCGACGAAGTCGAACGTCTGATTAGAGACATACAAGGCATCTGCGCCGGTATCGCACACGAAGTGCGCACGCCGATGACGCGCATGCGAGGCACTCTCGAAAGCACGCGCCGGCGCATCATGAGCGTCACCGAATACGAGCAGGTGATCGACACCGCACTCCAGCAGTCCGACATTGTCATGACGCGCTTCTCCGCTCTCCTGCGAATGGCGCAGATAGGCGAAGCCGCGGGCCTCGCCAGGAAGGGCCCGCTGAACTTGCAAGATGTCCTGAATGATGTCATCGACTTCTACGAAGCTCCCGCCGAGGACCTTTCAATTACGCTTGAGCTGTTGCCGTGCGTGCCGGTGATCGTCAACGGAGAGGCAGACCTGCTGTTTAGCGCATTCGGCAACCTGGTCGAGAACGCGCTGAAATTCACGCCGCCGGGCGGAGCCATCACCGTGGCGCTGCATCAGCGAGATGGCAAGGTAACCATCGAAGTCAGGGATACGGGCCCCGGCATTCCGGTTGCCGAACGAGACCTGGTGTTCCAGCCGTTCTATCGCGCTGAGCACCAGACCGGTACGACAACCGCCGGCAGTGGGATCGGACTGAGCCTCGTTGCGGCGATTGCGCGGCTGCATAACGCGCACGTCAGCGTTCGCGAGGGCGGCCCTGGGTGTTGTATCTCGATAGTGTTTGAGTCTGAGATGCCTGTTCGTCCGACGGGCGCATCGCGTGAGCCGGTCGATTCGGTGAAGGCGCGTTTCGCGTGACCTGGCAGGTCGCGTTCATGCGCGGGCGGTGGTGGGGAGATAGAGGAGAGGGTGGCGCGAGAGCGGGCGATGGACGCCTGACGGATGGCGAAATTCTGTCTGCAACAATCCTCAATATCTCGCGGTAAATACCCATGAAGAAATGAAAAAGCCCGGTCAGCTTTCGCTGACCGGGCTTCGTAATTCTTGGTGGGGCGTGAGTGACTCGAACACTCGACCTACGGATTAAGAGTCCGCTGCTCTACCAACTGAGCTAACGCCCCAAACAGAAGCGAGATTATGCAGTAACTTTTTGAGATTGCCAAGCCCTTTTCGCAAATTTATTAAGAAATCACATCGCGTGGGCTGGAGTCTTCCCTCGACAAAGCCGCTGCCTTGAAAACATCGTGGCGTCGGGGCGTCCCGGTATCATGTCGCGGACACCTCGCCGCGCGATGCGTCGTGCGGCTTTCGACCGGGGATTGCCATGAATGAGAAAGAGATTGCCGAGCTGCTCGACCGGGTCCTCGCGCCTTGGGTCCGCGCGCTGACGCTGACGCCAGTCAAGGCCGACGAGGAAAGTGCGACGCTGCGTCTGCCGTTTTCCGGTGAATGGCGTCACTCGGGCGGCATTATCAGCGGCCAGGTGTTCATGGCAGCCGCCGATACCGCGATGATCGTCGCGATTACCGCCGCGCTCGGCGGCTTCAGGCCGATGACCACGGTGTCGCTGAACATCAGCTTCATGCGCGCGGTTCGCAAAGGCGACGTGCTGATCGAGGCGCGCGTGCTCCGCATGGGCCGCAATCTCGTGTTCGGCGAAGTCGAGCTGTTCGACGAAAGCGGCAATATGGCCGTCCACGCGACCACGACTTACGCGTTGCTCGACTGAAAGCCCGGACGAAGCGCGTCACTCCTCGCCATACATAAACGGGCAGCAGAAATAGCAGAAACAGCAAGGAAAAGCAGGATGTTCGATCAGGTCGTATTCGCCGGCGGCGGCAACCGCTGCTGGTGGCAGGCGGGTTTCTGGGATGTCGTGCAGCCGCAGTTCGACATTCGTCCGCGCGTGATCGCCGGCATTTCGGCCGGCGCCGCCACCGCCTGCATGCTTTACACGCGCGACGATTCCGAGTGGGTCATGCGCTATTACGAAGACGCGCTGCGCCACAACACGCGCAATGCGCACTGGGGCAATCTGCTGCGCGGCGAGTCGGTGTTTCCGCATTACCGCATCTACCGTCAGGCGCTGCTCGATATCTGCGGCGAAAAATTTTCGAAGCTCGCGCATGCGCCGGAGATTCGCATCGGCGTGTCGCATCTGCCGCGCTGGCTCGGCGCGAGGAGCGCGGTCGCCGCGGGGCTGATCGCGTACAACATCGAGAAATACGTGCGCAAGACCTTGCATCCCACGTTGGGACAGACGCTCGGCTTTCATCCGGAATTCGTGCGCGCGCAGGATTGCGCGAGCGTCGAGGATCTCGCGGATCTGATCCTGCAATCATCGAGTACGCCGCCGTTCACGCCGGTTCTGCGCCGCAACGGCCGGCCGGTGCTGGACGGCGGCATGGTCGACAACGTGCCGGTCGGCGCGCTCGACGCCGATGTGCCGGGCAACGTGCTCGTGATGGTCACGCGTCTTTATCCGCGGCCGCAGATGTTCGTCGTGCCGCATGGCGTGCAGCAGCGGCTCTATGTGCAGCCGTCGCGCAAGGTGCCGATTTCGAGCTGGGATTACACGAGTCCTTCGCAGATGGTCCACGCGTACAACCTCGGGCGCGCCGATGGCGAGGTCTTCCTCGAACGCATGCCTGCCTTGATGGAAGCGGGGGCGCACGAAGTGCGCTGAGCGAGGCGGGCGCCGCGCCCGCAAGTCGCGCGCTTCCGGCCGCGCGCGGCGCATGAGCCGGACGCCGAGCCGTGGCCCGGCATCCGCACTTATACGGCTACCTGCCTCGCTTACCGTCGACGCCCGCCCTGCAGCGCTTCAGGATTCGCCACGTTCGCGGTATCGCCGGAATCGAACGCGAGAATGTTCTTGAACGCGGCGCCGAAATACAGCTCGTAGCTCTCGCGCTCCACATACCCGATGTGCGGCGTGCAGATCACGTTCTCCATGCGCAGCAGGCTGTAGCCCTGCAGGATCGGCTCGCTTTCGTACACGTCGATCGCGACCATGCCCGGACGGTTGTGCGACAGCGCGCTCAGGAGCGCGTTTTCCTCGAGCAGTTCGGCCCGGCTCGTGTTGACGAGCAGCGCGGTCGGCTTCATGCGCATCAGGTCGTCCTGCTTGACGATGCCGCGCGTGTCGTCGTGCAGGCGCAGATGCAGCGACAGCACGTCGCTATTCTCGAACAGCGCCTCGCGGCTTTCGGCGACGCCATAGCCGTCGGCGCGCGCGGCTTCGCGCGAGTGCTCGCGGCCCCAGACCAGCACGTTCATGCCGAATGCCTTGCCGTAGCCGGCGACCAGCCGGCCGATCTTGCCGTAGCCCCAGATGCCGAGTGTCTGCCCGCGCAGCACCTGGCCGAGACCGAAGTTCGGCGGCAGCGCGGACGTCTTCAGCCCCGACTGCTGCCAGGCGCCCTGCTTAAGGTTTGCTACGTATTGCGGAATACGGCGCTGGGCGGCCATGATGAGTGCCCACGTCAGTTCGGCCGGCGCGTACGGCGAGCCGCTGCCCTCGAGCACGGCGATGCCGCGCTCGGTACAGGCCGCGAGGTCGATGTGGCCCGCTACCTTGCCGGTTTGGCTGATCATGCGCAAACGCGGCAATTTGTCGAGCAGTTGCGAGGTGATGCGGGTGCGTTCGCGAATCAGGACGAGCGCGTCGACTTCGGTTAGCCGGCTCGCCAGCTGACCGAGACCGCGTACCGTGTTGTTGAAAACTTTGACTTCGTGATCGGCCAACAATTGAAAGCAGTCGAGCTTGCGGACGGCGTCCTGATAATCGTCGAGGATGGCAATCTTCATGGTATGTAATTTGCTGCGCACCTCGTTGGTGCGAATGGAGTGTTATGCTGACTGCCCCGGCGTGTGAGTTAGGTCACATGCCGGTCTGGCTGGATGCCTTACCGTAGAAATCGCCGCGAAAAGAACGGCTACGCTACGCGAAGGCGAATTGAGAACGTTTTTACAGTTTGTTGCGTGTTGAGGCAAGCCGCTTTACACAAGGTTGCAGAAGCCTTGTCGGCAAGGTGTCTCCGCCTGGCAAGCTGTGTGGCCCAGGACGATCTGCGCAATCTTGCGCCGGGAGTGCAATCGATACACACCGGCGCGATGAGTTAAATGCCTCTCGCATGCAGCGTCGCCGGGCTTGTACCGTTTTTCTATTGCTTTCAAAACGGAGACAGGTCGATGAATCATCCCTCGTTCGAAGGGCTGCCCACTATCGAGGCACCCACATGGGTCAAGCACCGCAAGCTGATCGACTGGGTTCAGCGGATCGCCGCGCTGACCAAACCCGAGAAGATCGTCTGGTGCGACGGCTCGCAGGAAGAATATGACCGGCTGTGCGCGCAGATGGTCGAAGCCGGCACCCTCAGGAAGCTCAATCCCGCCAAACGTCCCAATTCCTATCTGGCGTGTTCCGATCCGTCCGACGTCGCGCGCGTCGAGGATCGCACCTTCATCTGCTCGCAGCGCGCCGAAGACGCCGGCCCCACCAACAACTGGATTGCCCCGGCCGAGATGCGCTCGACGCTCGACGGCCTGTTCGACGGCTCGATGCGCGGCCGTACGATGTACGTGGTGCCGTTCTCGATGGGCCCGCTCGGCTCGCCGATCGCGCACATCGGCGTCGAACTGAGCGACAGCCCATATGTCGTGACCAACATGCGCATCATGACGCGCATGGGCCGCAAGGTGTACGACGTGCTCGGCGAGGACGGCGAGTTCGTGCCGTGCGTGCATTCGGTCGGCGCGCCGCTCGCGACGAGCGGGCAGGACGTGCCGTGGCCGTGCAACAAGACCAAGTACATCGTGCATTTCCCCGAATCGCGCGAAATCTGGAGTTTCGGTTCGGGCTACGGCGGCAACGCGCTGCTCGGCAAGAAGTGCTTCGCGCTGCGCATCGCGTCGACGATGGGCCGCGACGAGGGCTGGCTCGCGGAACACATGCTGATTCTCGGCGTGACGTCGCCGGAAGGGCGCAAGCATCACGTCGCGGCGGCGTTCCCGTCGGCGTGCGGCAAGACCAACTTTGCGATGCTGATTCCGCCGGCTGGCCTGAACGGCTGGAAAATCTCCACGATCGGCGACGATATTGCCTGGATCAAGCCGGGTAAGGACGGCCGTCTCTACGCGATCAACCCGGAAGCCGGCTACTTCGGCGTGGCGCCGGGCACGAGCGAGAAGACCAACTACAACGCGCTCGCCACGCTGAAGGAAAACGTGATCTTCACGAACGTCGCACTGACCGACGACGGCGACGTCTGGTGGGAAGGCATGACCGACGAGCCGCCCGCGCATCTGATCGACTGGCAGGGCAAGGACTGGACGCCGGCCGAGGCGAAGGAAACCGGCCGCAAGGCCGCGCATCCGAACGCGCGCTTCACGGCGCCGGCGTCGCAGTGTCCGTCGATCGATGCCGATTGGGAAAACCCGGCCGGCGTCGCGATCGACGCGTTCATCTTCGGCGGCCGCCGTTCGACCACCGTGCCGCTCGTCACCGAAGCGCGCAACTGGGTCGAGGGCGTCTACATGGCGGCGACGATGGGCTCCGAAACGACCGCCGCCGCGGCCGGCCAGCAGGGCGTGGTGCGGCGCGATCCGTTCGCGATGCTGCCGTTCTGCGGCTACAACATGAGCGACTATTTCGGTCACTGGCTGAAGACCGGCGAGCGTTTGCAGCAGTTGAGCGCGAAGCTGCCGAAAATCTTCTGCGTGAACTGGTTCCGCAAAGGTGCGGACGGCAAGTTCGTCTGGCCGGGCTTCGGCGAGAACATGCGCGTGCTGAGCTGGATGGTCGGCCGCATCGAAGGCACGGCGCAGGGTGAGGAGCACGCGTTCGGCGTGTCGCCGCACTACGAGGACATCGACTGGAGCGGTCTGAACTTCAGCCGCGAACAGTTCGAACAGGTGATTTCCGTCGACGACGCAGCCTGGCGCGACGAACTCGCACTGCACGCCGAGCTCTTTGACACGCTGCAGCAAGGTCTGCCGCCGGCTCTGGCGGAAGCCAAGCGCGCACTCGAAGAAAAGCTCACCACCTGATCATGTGAGTGTTCACTTCGCATGGAAGGCCGCCTTCGGGCGGCTTTTCTTTTTTGGGGTGCCCTTATCTCCATATTTTCGGATTCAGCAATGCCGGGATGACCTTTGCGTCTGTTCGAACAAAAAAGACAGTGCAAGCTGCGGCGCAGCAGATTGTTTCAATTTTCAGAATAGTTTGCGACCGAGCCCTGCTTTAGAGGGTATGGTCGTACCAAAATTGACAATATTTCGAGTTCCGACAGCAACTTCTGCACGAATTTGCGAGTCGTAGGAGAATTCCAAGTTCGCTTCACTGGTTTTCACTAATTGTCAGGAAGCAGTAACACGGTAGGAGTTGTCTTATGGACCATTTGCAGTCGATGCGAGTTTTCGTCAAGGTGGCGGATCTCGGCAGTTTTGCCCGCGCTGCGAGCGCAATGGATATTTCCAACGCGGTCGCCACCCGTCACGTTGCCGACCTCGAAGGCCGGCTCGGTACACGGCTGCTCAATCGCACAACCCGCAGCTTGTCGCTGACCGAATCCGGTCAGGTCTATCTCGAGCGCGCCCGTCAGATCCTCGACGAACTGGAAGACGTCGAACAGATGGTGGTGGCGCGCAATCACGAACCCGTCGGCACGCTACGCATCGTCGCACCGGTCGTGTTCGGGCTGCATAACCTCGCGCCCGTGCTGCAAACGTACGCGGAGCGCTACCCGAAGGTGATCCCCGATGTCACGCTGGTCGACCGTCAGGTCGATCTCGTCGAAGAAGGCTTTGACGTCGGCGTCGTGATCGCGCGGCAGATGCGCAGCGCGAGCATCGTCACGCGGCGCCTCACCACGGGCTGCATGACCGTCTGCGCGACGCCGGCCTATCTGGAGAAGCACGGCATGCCGACGCGGCCCGAGCATCTGCTCGAGCATCCGTGCCTGAGCCTGCCGTCCGAATATTGGGGCGACGAACGCGTGTTTACCGGACCGGACGGTGAGGTCCGCGTGCGCCCGTCCAACGTGATCGTCGCGAACAACACGGAAATGCTGCGGCAGTTTGCGCTGCTCGGCATGGGCATCGCGATTCTGCCGAGCTATCTGATCGGCCGCGACATGACGCGCGGCAGGCTCGTGCGTCTGCTCGGCGACTACCGCCTGCCGCAGGTCGAAATCAACATTGCGTATCCGAGCCGCCGCCATTTGCCGGCCAAGGTGCGTACGTTCATCGACCATCTGGTCGAGCATTTCAGCCAGACGCCGAATAGCGTGCTCGGCGAGCAGTGGATCAAGGATGGCCAGGAGCAGCCTGCGACATCGGCAATGTTCGATTCCACCGAGCCTCGCGCACCGGAAGCATTTGATGGTGCCGAGCCGCTTTCGCGGCTGCTCGATAGCGAGTTGTCGCCGGTGGCAAAAACGCTGACGAAGACGACCAGCCGAGCCCGGCCGACGGCATTGTCGCCGCTGTAAGCAGAAGTTAGCGGCAACGCGGGCCGCGCATTAAAAAGGCGCAGTCACTTTACGTGACTGCGCCTTTTTTTATCGACGGCGGCGGATGAAGCCGATGCTGGCAAGCGATGCGCCATCCTGCTGCGAATGACACCTGCCAGCCAGGCTGGGCCTGCCTTACGAGCCGGTTTTCCGCGCTGCGGCCTTCTTTGCCGGCGCTTTCTTTGCCGCCGCGGTCCTGGTGGCCGGAGTCTTTCTGGCCGCCACCTTCTTCGCCGCCGGCTCTGCCTTCACGACCACGGCCGTATCGCCTTCGTCCGCTTCCGGTGCCGCTTTCGCCGCCGACCTGGCCGCCGTGGTCTTGGCCGCCGCGGTTTTCCCTGCAGCCGGTTCCTTCTTCTCGAATTCGAAGCCGATCTTGCCGTCGCTCTGCTTGACGAGGAACGCCTTGAAGTTACGGCCCGTACGCGACGACTTGAAGTTCGTCAGCAGGTCCGTGCGACCTTCTTCGAGGAGCTTGGCCATCTGCTCGCGGGCAATTTCCTGTTGCAGGATGACCTTGCCGGAGCGGAAATCGCACGTTTTCGGATTGGCGACCGAGTTCTCGCAGACGTAGCTCATACCGTGTTCGAACACGCGCCCGCTGCACTTCGGACACGCGCCGACCGGCTGCTGATCGGAGAAGTCAGGCGGTTCGCCGTCTTCGCCGGCCGCATCTTGGCCGAAGTCGAACTCGAGCTTGTAGTTCTTGATCTCGTCGTCGAGCGTCAGTTTCAGGATTGCCGAGAACGGCCGGCCCATCTTGCTGCGGAAACCCGACAGCGGCCCGATCGTCTTGTTCTGCAGCAACTCCTCGACTTCCGCGATTTCGAACTGGCGCCCACCCGGAATCTTCGAGATCGAGAACTCGCACTTCGAGCACGCGAAACGCCGGTAGTTTTCCTTCACCAGGCCGCCGCAATTCGGGCAAGGTGTCTGCAACGTCGCGTAATCACCCGGGATCGTGTCGGAATCGTATTCCTTCGCCCGCTTGACGATAGTTTGCGTCATGCGCGCGATTTCCTGCATGAACGCGTCGCGCGGCAGGTTGCCGCGCTCCATTTGCGAGAGCTTGTATTCCCATTCGCCGGTCAGTTCCGGCGCGGTCAGTTCCTTCACACCGAGGCCACGCAGCAGCGTCATCAGCTGGAAGGCCTTGGCGGCCGGAATCAGATCGCGGCCTTCGCGGATCAGGTATTTCTCGGTCAGCAGACCTTCGATGATCGCCGCGCGCGTCGCCGGCGTGCCGAGACCCTTGGCCGCCATCGCTTCGCGCAGTTCGTCGTCTTCGACGAGCTTGCCCGCGCCTTCCATCGCCGAGAGCAGCGTCGCTTCGTTGTAGCGTGCGGGCGGCTTCGTGACCAGTTGCTGCGCGGCGATCTTGTCGGTCTTGACCTTCTCGTCCTTTTGCACCGGCACGAGGTTCGCGTCGTCGCCGCTGGTTTCACGGCCGTAGATTTGCAGCCAGCCCGGCTCGACGAGCACCTTGCCTTCGGTCTTGAAATGATGACCGACCACTTCGGTGATACGCGTCGTGACCCGATACTCGGCGGCCGGGAAGAACACGGAGAGGAAGCGCTTCACGACGAGGTCGTAGAGCTTCTGCTCCGGTTCGGACAGGTTCTTCGGTGCCTGCAGCGTCGGGATGATGGCGAAGTGATCGCTGATCTTCGAGTTGTCGAAGATGCGCTTGTTCGGCTTCACCCAGCCCTTGTCGAGCACCTGTTTTGCGAACGGCAGGTAGTTGTTGCTCTCCTTGAGCATGCCGAGCGTCTGCTTGACCGTATCCAGATAGTCTTCCGGCAGCGCGCGCGCGTCGGTTCGCGGATAGGTCAGCACCTTGTGCTTTTCGTACAGCGCCTGAGCGAGACCCAGCGTGTTCTTCGCCGAAAAGCCGAAGCGGCCGTTGGCTTCGCGCTGCAGGCTGGTCAGGTCGAAGAGGGCGGGCGAGAGCTGGGTGGACGGCTTCGACTCCTCGGTCACCGTGCCGAGCTGGCCGCGGCAGGCTGCGACGATCGTCTCGGCCGCGGGTAGCGCCCAGAGGCGCGAATCGCGCTTTTCGGGGTCGAATTCGTCGCGCTTGAATTTCGGATCGAACCAGCGGCCTTCGTAGAAGCCGGCCGCGCAGACGAACTCCGCCTTCACTTCCCAGTAATCGCGTGGCACGAAGCGGCGAATCTTCTCTTCGCGCTCGACCACGATCGACAGCGTCGGCGTCTGCACGCGCCCGACCGTGGTCAGGAAGAAGCCGCCGCCCTTGCTGTTGAACGCGGTCATCGCGCGCGTGCCGTTGATGCCGACGAGCCAGTCCGCCTCCGAGCGGCAACGCGCGGCGTCGGCGAGCGGCTGCATCTCTTCGTCGCTGCGCAGACGCGCGAAGCCGTCGCGAATCGAGCCGGCCGTCATCGATTGCAGCCACAGCCGTTGCACCGGCTGCCTGGCTTTCGCGTGTTGCGCGATCAGGCGGAAAATCAGCTCGCCCTCGCGCCCCGCGTCGCATGCGTTGATCAGACGGTCGACGTCCTTGCGCTTCATCAGCTTGGTCAGCACCTTCAGGCGCGATTCGCTTTTTGCGATCGGATTCAGATCGAAATGCGGGGGAATGACGGGCAGATTGGCGAAACTCCACTTGCCGCGCTTGACCTCGTATTCGTCGGGCGCGGCGATTTCCAGCAGGTGGCCCACTGCCGAGGAAAGGACGTAGTCGTCGCTTTCGTAGTACTCGTCATGCTTGGTAAAGCCGCCCAAAGCGCGCGCGATGTCGTTCGCGACAGAAGGTTTTTCGGCGATGATCAGTGCTTTGGACATGACTCGATGTGAGGTTGGTAGATCCGGGTTGGTGGCCTTGAGCGCGCCAAATTAGCGCGCGACGCTCGTCTGTGCCCTTTTGCGACCCATTAACGACCGCTTTATAGCACAAGGCGCGAACCCGGCGTGTCAAGTGCCATGAAAGCGCGCCATCATAATTGCGCGCCTTGCGATTGGGCAAGCCGCGGCGAACGCCGGGTGTTCACTGTGGCTGCGGCGCGTCGGCGGCGCGGCGCAACGCCCGCGCCATCGGTTTGGCGGCCTTTGCGCCGCCCTGTCGCGCGGCGCAAAACTGCTCAGGCGACTGCCAGCGCGGGCCGCAGCTTGGGGGCGCCGGTCACGCCGGGCAGCGCCGTCAGGTCCGACAGCATCCGCTCGACGATCGATACCTGTGGCAAAACCGTACCGAAGAAGCGCGTCGTAACCGAGTCTTCGATCAGAATGGTCGGAAAATTTTCGACGTCCAGATCGTCGAAGCGATCCGCATGGGTTTCGATGTCGATCCAGGCGAAACAGACTTCCGGGTGCCGCTCGGCCAACTGGTTGAAAGCGTCCCGGTACTCGCGACACGTTCCGCACCACTCCGCGCAGAGGCAGGCAACGAACAGCGTGTCGGGTTCGTTGACGCGCTCGGCAATCCGGTCCTGGTCGGTGTCGAGGTTCAGCGCGGGCATGAGGTGGTTTCCTTGGCGTTAGATCGGGTGCTTTGGCGCGAATGTAGCATGGCCGCTCCCAAAGGGTGGGCCGCGCCGCTCGGCGCAAGGCCTGTTGCGGGTCAGCCACGATGGGCACGCATGAAGCGGCCGCCGGGCAGCAGCGTTACCTCGCCGGCGAGTTCGAGTTGCAACAGGGTGGTTTGCAAGGCGGCGTCTCCCATCTCGGTGCGGGCGGCAAGAATTTCAAGCGTGGTCGGCGCATGGCCGAGCGCGGCGAGCAGGCGTTGGGCTTCGGGGGCGAGCGGCTTCGGCGAGGGAGCGGGCGCAGGCGGGTTCGCAAAGGCGACCGTGGCGGATGCGGTCGTGCCCGCCGGTTTGGCCGTTACGGATTCCAGCGGGAGTTTGACGGCAGAGGCTGTCTCAGCGGATATCGTCGCCGCCGCATGGCCTTGCGTCGTTGCGAGCGCGCGCCGACTATCGCGTTCGCCTGCGTAAGCAGACTCCGGCGCTGATGAAACGCACGAACCGGCATCGCGGTCGAGCGAAACGGTTTGCCTCGCTGGCCGGCCAGCCCGCACTTCCGGGCGCCGGACAAACCCCAGTTCCTCCAGCACTTCGTCCGGCGTTTCGACCAGCCTCGCGCCCTGCTTGATGATCCGGTGACAGCCGCGCGACAGCGGCGCGTGAATCGATCCGGGCAACGCGAAGATGTCGCGTCCCATTTCATTGGCGAGCCGCGCGGTGATCAACGAACCGGAGCGCATCGCCGCCTCGACGATCACGACCCCGCTGACGAGCCCCGCGATCAGGCGATTGCGTTGCGGAAAGTTAGCGGCGCGCGCCGGCGTGCCGAGCGGCCATTCCGAAACGATCACGCCCTGCACCGCAATCTGGCGCGCGAGCGCATGGTGTGCGGCCGGATACACGAGGTCCGCTCCGGTGCCGATCACCGCGACCGTTCCGCCGATGCCTTCGAGGCCGCCCCGATGCGCGGCGCCATCGATGCCGAGCGCGAGTCCCGACACGACGGTCACGCCCGCCGCCGAGAGTTCGCGCGCGAACCGCTGCGCATCCTCGACACCCTGCGGCGTCGCGCTGCGGCTACCCACCAGCGCCACCGCTCTCGTATGCAGCAGATCGAGCCGGCCCTTTATATATAGCAGCGGCGGCGGATCGGGCATCGTCAGCAGCGCGGGCGGATAGGCGGGGTCGTCGAGTGTCACGATCTGATTGCCGGGCGACTCACGCCATGCGAGCAGTGCGTCGAGTTGCGCCTCGAAGGCCGGTGCCGGCGGCGCCAGCACGGCACGCGCCGCGGCTTCACCGGCGACTTCGGCGAGCGCTTCCGGCGACTGGGCGAAAATCGCTTCAGGCAGCCCGAAAGCGCCCAGCATGAGGCGCAAAGCGTCGGGCTTCAACCCCGGCGCGAGCGATAGCCGCAGCCACGCGGCAAGTTCCATACGGCTGGCGGACAAAGTGTGCATGCAGGGGCGTTCCTTTCGCTGGGCCTGCGGGTAGGCAGGCGCCATGCTAAAATTTTCATCATCCGAAATAAACCGCGAATAATCGCGGCGCCGCGCCCACCCGCGCGGGTTCGTCGTCCGGCGCACGGGGCGTGTTGAATCGAGCCGGTTCGACACCATCATCCTCTGCGTATTGCGACGGGCTCACAACCTGGCCGAATGGCCAATGCGGGCGTCCCAATGGTTGGCGGCGTCTGAAATCACACTCGAAATCATGGCTTTACTGAACATCCTCAATTACCCGGACAAACGGCTGCACAAGGTTGCGAAGCCGGTCGCGGAAGTCAACGAGCGCATTCGCCGTCTCGTCGCGGACATGGCCGAAACCATGTATGCCGCACCCGGCGTCGGGCTCGCCGCCACCCAGGTGGACGTGCACGAACGCGTGATCGTGATCGACGTCTCGGAAACGCACGACGAACTGCTCGCGTTCATCAACCCGGAAATCGTCTGGTCGAGCGACGAGCGGAAGCTCTCGGAAGAGGGCTGCCTGTCCGTGCCCGGCATTTACGACAACGTCGAGCGCGCCGAGAAAGTGCGCGTGCGCGCGCTGAACGAGAAGGGCGAGACCTTCGAGCTCGATTGCGAGGGGCTGCTGGCCGTCTGCATCCAGCACGAAATGGATCACCTGATGGGCCGCGTGTTCGTCGAATACCTGTCGTCGCTGAAGCAGACGCGCATCAAGAGCAAGATGAAGAAGCTCGCCCACGCGATGTAACGCGCTTTCACTTCGCCCACGTCCATTCATGAGCCATTCGTTGCGCGTCATCTTTGCCGGTACGCCGGAATTCGCCGCGGCCGCGCTGGCCGCGATCCATCGCGCCGGGTTTCCGGTGCCGCTCGTGCTGACGCAGCCCGACCGGCCTGCCGGACGCGGCATGAAATTGCAGGCGAGCCCGGTCAAGCGCTACGCGCAGGAGCACGGGCTGGCCGTGGCGCAGCCCACCTCGCTGCGCCGCGCCGGCAAATATCCGCAGGAAGCCGCCGCCGCGATCGACCAGTTGCGCGCCACGCCGCACGACGTGATGGTGGTCGCCGCGTACGGTCTGATCCTGCCGCAGGAAGTGCTCGAGATTCCGCGCTTCGGCTGCATCAACATTCACGCGTCGCTGTTGCCGCGCTGGCGCGGCGCGGCGCCGATTCACCGCGCGATCGAAGCGGGCGACGCACAGACCGGCATCACGCTGATGCAGATGGACGTCGGCCTCGACACCGGCGCGATGATCTCCGAAACGCGCACAGCCATTACCGCCGACGACACCACGGCCACCCTGCACGACCGTCTCGCGGAAGATGGCGCGAAGCTGATCGTCAAAGCGCTGATCGAACTCGAGCGCGGCGGCAAGCTCGCCTCGACGCCGCAACCGGCGGACGGCGTAACCTATGCCGAAAAAATCGCCAAGCATGAAGCGGCGCTCGACTGGCGCCGCCCGGCTCAAGCGCTCGCGCGCCAGGTACGCGCGTTCGATCCTTTTCCCGGCGGCGCGGGTACGCTCGAAGACGGCAGCGTCGTCAAGATCTGGGCCGCGGTTGCCGAGCCGGCCGAGGCCGAGGGCGGCAAAAACGGCAAGGCGCCGGGCGTTATCGTCGACGTCTCGCCCGAGGGCGTCGTGGTCGCGTGCGGCGAAGGCGTGCTGCGTCTCACGCAATTGCAGAAACCCGGCGGCAAGCGCCTGCCGGTGCGCGAATTCCTAGCCGGTTCGGCACTCGCTACGGGACAGCGCTTTCAACTTCCACAGGCAGAATAGCTGCCTTCGCATGACCTGAACATCGTCCGTTCGGCGGATGTTCAGGGGCGCCGCCGCGAGCCTGCCGCGCGTTAGAATCCTCCATGCAGCAGGCAAAATTTCGAGGTTTCCTATGTTCGGCATCGTCCATTTCGAGTTTTTCGTCGTCGCGGTTTTTCTTCTGAATGTCACGCCGGGGCCGGATACGGCTTATATCGTCGGGCGCAGCGTCGCGCAGGGCCGCGGCGCGGGTCTGATGTCGGCGCTCGGCATTTCGGCCGGCTGCTGCATTCATTCGCTGGCGTGCGCGTTTGGCTTGACCGCGTTGCTTGCCGCGTCGGCCACGGCGTTCACCGTCGTCAAATTCATCGGCGCCATCTACCTGATTTATCTCGGTGCGCGCCTGATTTTCGCGAAACCGGCGCCGGATGCGCCTGTCAACGACACGCGCTCGCCGTCCGCGCCGAAGTCGCTGCGCCAATTGTTCCTGCAAGGCTTCTGGACCAACGTGCTGAATCCGAAGGTCGTGCTGTTCTTCGTGTCGTTTTTCCCGCAATTCGTGGCGACGGGCAGCGAGCACAAGACGTTCGCGTTCCTCGCGCTCGGCGCGGTGTTCGTCGTCATGAGCATGATCTGGAACAGCTTTGTCGCGTGGATCGCCGGCAGCGTGACGCAGCGCTTCTCCGGCAAGCCGGCGGTGAAGCGCTGGCTCGATCGTGGGGTCGGCAGCGCGTTCGTCGGCCTTGGCATCAAGCTCGCGACCACCTCACGATGATTGAATTTTCCTGCGCCGCCCATATCTAACATTTCGCTTACAATCCGGCGCCGCAATCGCGCGGCCTGGAGACGAAGCCCACGCTTAGGGCAAGGAGTTGCAGACATGTTCAATTGGGTTAAAACCGCGATGCTGATGGCCGCCATCACGGCCCTTTTCATCGTGATCGGCGGAATGATCGGCGGTTCGCGCGGCATGATGCTCGCGCTCGTGATCGCCCTCGGGATGAATTTCTTCTCGTACTGGTTTTCGGACAAGATGGTCCTGCGCATGTACAACGCGCAGGAAGTCGACGAAAACAGCGCGCCGCAGTTTTATCGCATGGTGCGCGAGCTTGCCACGCGCGCGAACCTGCCGATGCCGCGCGTGTATCTGATCAACGAAGACGCGCCGAACGCGTTTGCCACCGGCCGCAATCCGGAGAACGCGGCGGTCGCGGCCACTACGGGCATTCTGCGCGTGCTGTCGGAGCGTGAAATGCGCGGCGTGATGGCGCACGAACTCGCGCACGTGAAGCACCGCGACATCCTGATCTCGACGGTCTCGGCAACGATGGCCGGTGCGATTTCCGCATTGGCGAATTTCGCGATGTTCTTCGGCGGTCGCGATGAAAACGGCCGTCCCGCGAACCCGATCGCTGGCATCGCGGTTGCGCTGCTTGCGCCGATTGCCGGCGCGCTGATCCAGATGGCGATTTCGCGTGCCCGTGAATTCGAAGCCGACCGTGGCGGCGCGCAGATTTCGGGCGACCCGCAGGCGCTTGCTTCGGCGCTCGACAAGATTCACCGCTACGCGAGCGGCATTCCGTTTCCGACTGCCGAAGCCCATCCGGCCACGGCACAGATGATGATCATGAACCCGCTGTCGGGCGGCGGCATCGCGAATCTGTTCTCCACGCACCCGGCTACCGAAGAGCGCATCGCGCGTTTGACCGAAATGGCGCGCACGGGGCGCTTCGACTGAGTCGCAGGGGGATTGGTCGGCGCGTAAGCGTGAAGCGTGAAATACCGCAAAGCGGGCCCGCGAGGCCCGCTTTTTTTGCTCCCTTCCCCGCCATTGTGCGATTGCCCGGCCGCCATCGTCCGCCCCCACGGCGGTCCCCGCCTGGCGCCACGCTACAATGTGCGCTGACTGCGCCGCGCGCACCGTGCGGCTCGCCTTTGCTCCCTTCATGACATCAAAGCCTTCTTCGCGTTCTGCTTCTTCGCTGGCGCGTTCGCGCGAATCCCGTTTGTCGGCGCTGCATCTGTCGCCCGAATCGCTCGGATTCGCGCTCGACTGCGCGGCTCAGGCTGTCGGTGCCGTGCGTCTCGGCGCGGCCCTGCCCGCGGCGCTGCAAGCCGTTCTCGTGTCCGTGCCTGAAGGCAGCGCCGCGGCGGCACGCGGCGCGGTGCAGGACATCGCCTACCGCACGATGCGGCGCCTCGCGAGCGCCGAGTGGCTGATCGCGAAGCTCGTCAGGAAAGCGCCGCCGCCGCACGTTGCCCACGTGCTCGCCTGCGCTTTCGCGCTGCTCGTCGACGACGAAGCGAGCGCCGCCTACACGCCGTTCACGGTGGTCGACCAGGCGGTGAGCGCGATCGGCGCGCGTCGCGAATTCGTCTTCGCGAAGGGGCTCGTCAACGCGGTGCTGCGCAGTTTCCTGCGCGAACGCGAGACGCTTCTCGCCGCCATGCAAGCCGACGAAGTGGCGCGCTGGAACTATCCGGCCTGGTGGATCGACGCGGTGAAGCGCGCGTGGCCTGACGCATGGCAGTCCGTGCTGGCGGCCGGCAATACGCACGGTCCGCTCACGTTGCGCGTGAACGCGCGCCATTCGACCGTCGACGCGTACCTGCAAGTGCTGCAGCGTGATCACATCGCCGCGCGCAAGGTGGGCGAGCATGCAGTTCGGCTCGACACGCCGATGCCCGTCGAGCGCATTCCCGGCTTCGGCGAAGGTACCGTGTCGGTGCAGGATGCCGGCGCGCAACTCGCCGCGCAACTGCTCGGCGCGCGCGACGGTATGCGCGTGCTCGACGCCTGCGCGGCGCCCGGCGGCAAGACCGGCCATCTGCTCGAACTCGCCAGGCTGCAACTCGTTGCGCTCGAAAGCGACGCGTCGCGCGCGCGCCGCATCGGCGAAAACCTGCGGCGGCTGAAGCTCGAAGCAGAAGTGCGCATCGGCGACGCGGGCAACCCCGCGCAATGGCACGACGACCTCGACCAGCCGTTCGACCGCATCCTCGCCGACGTGCCGTGCTCGGCCTCGGGCATCGTGCGGCGCCATCCGGACATTCGCTGGCTGCGTCGCGAATCCGACATCGCCGCGCTCGCCGCCGAGCAGCGCCGCATTCTCGGCGCGCTCTGGCCGCTCGTGAAACCAGGCGGCGAGTTGCTCTACGTTACGTGTTCGATCTTCCCCGAAGAAGGCGAGTTGCAGGCACAGTGGTTTGGAAACCAGCATCAGGATGCGGTACGATTGGACGCGCCGGGGCAGCTTTTACCCTCAGTGGCCCGCGCGCCCGCCGACTCATCGGCCGGTTCTCATGCCGGACAGCCTGCTGAAGAGAGCGCCGGCGCGAACTCAGACCACGACGGATTTTTCTACGCGCGCTTTCAGAAACGGTGACCATCAAACGCTTCTTCCCGCTTCGGCTCGCTGCCGTGTTCTGGATCGCGCTGGCCGTATGGCTGGCAGCGCCAGGCGCTGCGCACGCTGATTCGATCGCGGTGCAGCGGGCGTCGCTGCAGGCCGACAACGGCGGCTGGAGTCTCGACGCGCACTTCGACTTCGAGTTGAACAGCAATCTCGAAGACGCGGTCAACAAGGGCATTCCGCTTTATTTCACGACCGATTTCGAACTGAGCCGGCCGCGCTGGTACTGGTTCGACGAGCAGCCAGTGAGCGTATCGCAGAGCCTGCGCCTGTCGTTCCAGCCGCTCACGCGCGAGTATCGCGTGTCGAGTGTATCGTCGGGCGGGTTGCAGCTTGGCTTTTCCTCGCTCAAGGATGCGCTCGCGGTCATCAAGCACATCACGTCGTGGCACGTGATCGACCGCAACCAGGTGCATGCCGACGAAACCTATACCGCGTCGGTGCGCATGCAGCTCGACATCGCACTGATGCCCAAGCCGTTCCAGATCGACGCGGTGAACAACCGCGACTGGAACCTCGCCTCCGACTGGAAGCGTTTCACTTTCACGGCGACAGAACGTGCTAAATAAAGTGCGCTCATCTCCTACCAGTGTCAGCAGCATCGTCGTGCGCGTGCTGGTGTCGACGGTCGCGGTCACGGCCGTGCTGCTGCTCGTGCTACTGGCCGCCGCGAGCGCGAATACCGAATTCTTCGACCGCTACTACCAGTGGCTCTACGCGGCCAACGTCGCGGTCGCGATGATCTTTCTGCTGGTGGTGGCGGCGCTCGTCGTCATCATCATCGTGCGATTGCGAACGGGCAAATTCGGCACGCGGCTGCTCGCGAAGCTGGCGTTCTTCATGGCGCTGGTCGGCGTCGTGCCGGGCGGCATCATCTACATCGTGTCGTATCAGTTCGTCTCGCGCAGCATCGAATCGTGGTTCGACGTGAACGTCGAAACCGCGCTCTCGGCCGGCCTCAATCTCGGGCGCGGCATGCTCGACGCGTCGCTGTCCGATCTGCAGACGAAGGCGCGTCTGATGTCCGAGCAACTGGCCAGCGCCGATGCCGCCGGCACCACGCTGACGTTGCTGCGTTTGCGCGATCAGTTCGGCGTGCAGGACGCGACGATCGTCGAGCCGACCCGCAGCATGTCGGGCGCGACGCCGGACATGCACGTGGTCGCGCAGGCGTCCGGCAACTACGCGATGCTGCTGCCGAGCGATCTGCCGACCCCGTTGATGATCGACCAGGCGCGCGGTCGCGGCTATGCGGCGATCGAAGGCGAAGTGGACGGCGATCCGCATGCGCACGGCGGCAAGGGCGCGCTGCGTTTGCGCGTCGTGCAGCGCATTCCCGATTCGAACGCGTCGCTCCTGCAGCCAGCCGAACGCTTCCTGCAACTGACGCAGCCGGTCTCGACCACGCTCGCGCGCAATGCCGATTCGGTGCAGCGCGCCTATCGCGAGTATCAGGAGAAGGCGCTCGGCCGTACTGGCCTGCGCAAGATGTATATCGGCACGCTGACGCTGTCGCTGTTTCTCGCGACCTTCATCGCGATGATGCTCGCGCTCGCGCTCGGCAATCAGCTCGCGCGGCCGTTGTTCCTGCTCGCGCAGGGCACCAAGGAAATTACCGAGGGCGACTACACGCCGAAGCGCGAGATCAAGTCACGCGACGAACTCGGCTTCCTCACGCAGTCGTTCAATGCGATGACGCGGCAGTTGTCCGAAGCGCGGGCGGCGGTCGAGAACAACCGCATCGCGCTCGAGCATTCGAAGGCGTATCTCGAAAGCATTCTCGCGAATCTGACCGCGGGCGTGTTCGTGTTCGACCGGCAGTTCAGGATCACCACCGCGAATCGCGGTGCCGAGCGGATTTTCCGTCAGCCGTTCCAGACCGTGCTCGGTTCGTCGCTCGATCAGATCGGTGTGCTCAGCGAATTCGGCGCGATGGTGCGCAAGGCCTTTGCCGACCGCGAAGCGGCGAGCGGCGACGGCCGCGACGACGGCGGACACTGGCAGCAGCAGTTCTCGGTGCAGGTGCCGGGCGAAACCGAACCGCTCACGCTGCTCGTGCGCGGCGCGCGTCTCGTCTCGGCCACCGAGCGCGATACAGACGACATGCAGACCTCGGGCTACGTGATCGTGTTCGACGACATCTCCGACGTGATCTCCGCGCAGCGTTCGATTGCCTGGGGCGAAGTCGCGCGGCGTCTCGCGCACGAGATCAAGAACCCGCTCACGCCGATCCAGCTTTCCGCCGAGCGCTTGCAGATGAAGCTCGCCGACAAGCTCGCGCCATCCGATGCGGACGTGTTGAAGCGCGGCGCGACCACGATCGTCAATCAGGTCGCGGCGATGAAGCAGATGGTCGACAATTTCCGCGACTACGCGCGCACGCCACCGGCCGTGCTCGCGCATCTGCAACTGAATGATCTCGTCAGCGAAGTGCTCACGCTGTACGGTATCGAGGAAGGCAAGGGCGCGATCCAGGTCGAGCTCGCCGCGTTGCCCGCGATTCGCGGCGACGCGACGCAGTTGCGCCAGGTGATTCACAACCTGTTGCAGAACGCGCAGGATGCGGTCGCCGAGGTCGAGCATCCGCGTGTTTTGCTCGAGACGAGGACAGTAGAATACGGAGACCCCGATGCGGAAGGCAAAGTACGCGTCGCGGTACGTCTGACAGTGTCGGATAACGGACCGGGCTTTCCCGCGCGTATTCTCACGCGCGCGTTCGAGCCTTACGTGACCACCAAGGCCAAGGGCACGGGCCTGGGTCTTGCGATGGTCAAGAAGATCGTCGACGAACATGGCGCGCGCATCGACATTCGCAATCGCATGAAGGCCGGCGACGTGATCGAAGGCGCGCAGATTTCGATCCTCTTCCTTCAACTGGCGGACGACACGGCGGCACCCGGTGCGCATGGCGCAGGCGCGCATCCGGTGCATGGCGGTACGTCGCAGGGAACGACAAAAGCAACAGTGCAGACAAGGGCAGCGTAAATGGCAACCATCCTGGTGGTAGATGATGAAATGGGCATCCGGGAATTGCTCTCGGAGATCCTGAGCGACGAGGGGCACGTCGTGGAGGCCGCTGAAAATGCGCAGGAGGCGCGCGAGTTCCGCTTGCGCCAGGCGCCGGACCTCGTGCTGCTCGACATCTGGATGCCCGACACCGACGGCGTGACGTTGCTCAAGGAATGGGCCGCGCAAGGTCAGTTGACCATGCCGGTCATCATGATGTCCGGCCACGCGACCATCGATACCGCGGTCGAAGCGACGAAGATCGGCGCGCTCAATTTTCTCGAGAAACCGATTGCGTTGCAGAAGCTGCTGAAGGCGGTCGAGCAAGGTCTCGCGCGCGGCAATGCGCCGGCGCAGGGAGGCGCGGCCGCGAAGCCGGCGATGCCGGTGAGCGCGTCGGCGGTCGCATCGGCGGCCGCCTTGCCGATACTCTCGGCCGACGGCATCGGCGGCGGCGCGCTCACTGCGCAAACGGCATCAATCTCGTTCGACATTCCGCTGCGCGATGCACGCGATGCCTTCGAGCGCGCGTATTTCGAATATCACCTCGCGCGAGAGAACGGCAGCATGACGCGTGTCGCCGAGAAGACCGGCCTCGAACGCACGCATCTTTATCGCAAGCTCAAGCAACTCGGCGTCGATCTCGGCAAGAACAAGGGCGAATGAGTGCCACGTATTGCACGCAAAGGCCGGTCGACAAAATTTTTTATGAAAGGGCTTGCTGAACTACGGATCGCTTGATATAGTTTCGTTCTTCGTTGGCCCGGTAGCTCAGTTGGTAGAGCAGCGGATTGAAAATCCGCGTGTCGGTGGTTCGATTCCGCCCCAGGCCACCAGGATTTAGCCCTAGGAAATCGCAAGATTCCTGGGGCTTTTCCGTTTCAGGTGGTATCCGTTTCTTTGCGTTTCTGCGGCTGGCTCGCGAGTCAGGTCGAGGGCAGCGTTCAACGTCGCGTGATAAAATCGCGCCAGTTCAAGGACTTGCATGCGAACGTGTTGCTTCACTCGCGCATCAGTGCAGCGGCTGAATCAGTGCAACACGTGAGTGCCGTGCGTTATGCACGACCCGCGGGCGCGACCTGCGGCGAACCCGTCGCCCGACGATCGACGCGATCAACGGTATAAGCGCCCAGTCACGTTCACGTGCAACGCGCGACCTATACTGCTTTGGCCGGCAGCGGTGCCGGTACATGTCGCGCCGCGTCGCTTGCATGACGCACCTCGCGCAGCGCGACTTGGCACTCTCATTCACGGAGTTTCACGGTGATCCGCAAAGACGCTAAGCGTAGCGCGCTCGTGTTGTTTTCCGGCGGCCAGGATTCCGCCACCTGTCTCGCGTGGGCGCTCGATCGTTACGACACGGTGGAAACGCTCGGTTTCGATTATGGTCAGCGGCATCGCGTCGAACTCGAATGTCGCGAGGGGTTCCGGCAGGCCGTCACGCGCGCGTTTCCGGCATGGGCCGATCGTCTCGGCGACGACCACATGATCGATCTGTCGCTGCTCGGCGCGATCAGCGACACCGCGATGACGCGCGAGATCGAAATCGAGGCCACGGCCAACGGTTTGCCGAACACGTTCGTGCCGGGCCGCAATCTGATGTTCATGACGATCGCGGCGGCCATTGCTTATCGGCGTGGCTTGCAGGTGCTGGTCGGCGGCATGTGCGAAACGGACTTCTCGGGCTATCCCGATTGCCGCGACGATACGATGAAGGCGCTGCAGGTCGCGCTCAATCTCGGCATGGACACGCGCTTTGCGCTCGAAACGCCGCTCATGTGGCTCGACAAGGCCGACACATGGCGCCTCGCGCACGAGCTCGGCGGCGACGAACTGGTCGAACTGGTGCGCGTCGAGACGCACACCTGCTATGTCGGCGAACGCTCCGAATTGCATGCGTGGGGCTTCGGCTGCGGCGAATGCCCGGCATGCCGCCTGCGCAAGCGCGGTTACGAGGCCTACCTCGCGGGTGAAAAAGTCACCGAGCCGGTCTGATCGCCGACAAGGCGGTACATCCATCGGGCAGCGGCGCAAATCACGCCATCATTTTCAGGAATACAGGGCAGATAGCAGCATGACTTACGCGGTCAAGGAAGTCTTCTACACGTTGCAGGGCGAGGGCGCGAATGCCGGGCGTCCGGCCGTGTTCTGCCGCTTCGCGGGCTGCAATCTGTGGTCGGGCCGCGAAGAGGATCGCGCGGAAGCCGTGTGCCGTTTCTGCGATACCGATTTCGTCGGCACCGACGGCGAGAACGGCGGCAAGTACCGCACGCCTGAAGAACTGGTCGCGATGATCGCGTCGCAATGGCCGCAAGGCGAGGGCGAGCGTTTCGTGGTCTGCACCGGCGGCGAGCCGATGCTGCAACTGGACCAGCCGCTCGTCGACGCGCTGCATGCGGCCGGCTTCGAGATCGCGATCGAGACCAACGGCTCGCTGCCCGTGCTCGAAACGATCGACTGGATCTGCGTGAGCCCGAAGGTCGACGCGCCGCTCGTCGTGACCAAAGGCAACGAGCTGAAGGTCGTGATCCCGCAGGACAACCAGCGCCTTGCCGACTACGCGAAGCTCGACTTCGAGTATTTCCTCGTCCAGCCGATGGACGGCCCCTCGCGCGACATCAACACGAAGCTCGCGATCGACTGGTGCAAACGCCATCCGCAGTGGCGCCTGTCGATGCAGACCCACAAGTATCTGAACATTCCCTGATTTGCCGTGCTGACGATTACCCGAAAACTCGAATTCGACGCGGGCCACCGCATCCCCGATCACCGCAGCCAGTGCCGTAATCTGCACGGCCATCGCTATGTGCTCGAAATCACGCTGCAAGGCGATCTGGTCGATACCGAAGGCGCGCCCGATCGCGGCATGGTGATGGACTTCGCCGATGTGAAGTCGCTCGCCAACGAGCATCTGGTCGACAAGTGGGACCACGCGTTTCTGGTCTATGCCGGCGACACGCAGGTGCGCGGCTTTCTCGAAACCATGGCGGGCCACAAGACCGTCGTGCTCGATCGCATTCCGACCGTCGAGAACCTCGCCGCGATCGCGTTCGAGATACTCGCTAACGTCTATGACGCGCACTACGGCGTGAATCTGCGTCTGCACAAGGTGCGTCTGTACGAGACGCCGAACTGCTGGGCCGACGTGGTCCGCGGCCAGGCGCGCGACTAGCCCCGCTGCTCATTCCCCCCGCCGCGCGAGCGAACCCTCGCGTTATTGTCACGGTATGATCGTTCCGGCAAGCACACGGAGCGAGACATGCCGGTCATCGCATTGCGTTGCAGCAGGCATCGGGGCCGTCAGCGCCCCGGTTCCTGCCTGACCTCATATCTGGCCCCGCTTCCGGACACTCTTCCGGTCACGAAACTGCGCGAGGCCAGCCGATGAGCACCTTCACCAATCCCCTCAAGCAACGTCTGAAGGAACCCGCGTCGCTGTTCGGGCTGTGGCTGTCGCTCGGCAGCGATGCCGCGGCCGAGGCGCTCGCTCATGCCGGCTTCGACTGGCTGCTGATCGACATGGAGCATGCGCCGAACGATAGCGGCGGCGTCGAATCGCAATTGCGCGCGATCGCCGCCGCGCATCTGCCGAGCGAGCCGGTGGTGCGCGTGCCTGCCAGCGAGCCGTGGCTCGTCAAGCGCGTGCTCGACGCCGGCGCGCGCACGCTGATGTTCCCGAATATCGAATCCGCCGACGATGCGGCACGCGCCGTGCGGCTCACCCAATATCCGACCGCCTGGGCGCTGGACGGCGAGCGCGGCGTCGCGGGCGTGGTGCGCGCGGCCGGCTATGGCATGCGGCGCGACTACGTGCAAACGGCCAACGCGCAGATCGCGACGATCGTGCAGATCGAGTCGGCGCGCGGCCTGCGGGAAGTCGAGAAGATCGCGGCGACGCCGGGCGTCGACTGCGTGTTCGTCGGGCCGGCCGATCTGGCCGCGAGCCTCGGCCATCTAGGCGACGCGAAGCACGCCGACGTGCTGGCGGCGATGACGCGCATCGTCAGCGTCGCGGACAAGGCCGGCATCATCGCGGGCATTTTCGCGATGGACGTGGCGAGCGCGCGGCAGTATCGCGAGGCGGGGTTCCGCTTCATCGCGCTGGCCGCCGACGTCATCTGGATGTTGCGCGCGACCCGTCAGGCATTGCAGGAGGTGAGGTCATGAACGGCGGAGTGCAAGGCGTCGCGTGGCGCGTCGGCGCGCGGGCGGCGCTCGCGGCAGCGCTGCTGGCGAGTGGCGCGTGGGATGCCGCGCACGCGCAGGACCGGGTCGCGAAGTCGGACGATCCGCAGACGCAGTCCGCGGTGGCCGACTACAACGCCGGCAATCTCGGCGCGGCGCTGACCGAGTTCCGCCAGGCCGCCGAGCGCGGCAGCCGGCTCGCCGAGTTCAACTACGCGATGATGCTGCTCAACGGCGAGGGCACGCCGGCCAACGTCGAGGAAGGCAAGAAGTGGCTGCGCAAGGCCGCCGACGCGAACATGTCCCACGCGCAGTACGTGTACGGCAAGATGTACGACGATGGCGAGTTCGTCGAGCGCGATCCGGCCGAGGCGCATCGCTGGTTCCTGAAGGCGGCGCAGCAGGGACACGTGCAGGCGCAGCTCGCCCTCGCCAACCAGTTCCTCGACGGACGCGGCACCGAGCGCGACAACCGGCAGGCCTTCGTCTGGTACAAGAAAGCGGCGCAGGGCGGCGACATGACCGCGCAATACGTGACCGGCTCGTTCTACGAACGCGGCGGCGACGGCGTCGACCGGAACCTGAACGTGGCGCGCGCGTATTACGCGGCTGCGGCGGCGCAGGGCGATCCGGCCGCGCGTCTGAAGTATCAGCAGTTGAGCGCGCAACTGCGCGATCAGAAGGAAGTAAAGCCGCAGTAATGACGGCGATGAAAAAAGGGCGCTCCAGGTGGAGCGCCCTTTTGCGCATTGCATGCCGGTTCGTGCGTGCCGTGAGGCGTCGCTAGCTTTGCATCAGGCGCTTCTGGCGCGCGACGCTCATGATGAGCCCGACCGCGATGCCGAGCGTCGTCAGCGCGGTGCCGCCGTAGCTCATGAACGGCAGCGGCACGCCGACCACCGGCAGAATCCCGCTCACCATGCCGATGTTGACGAACGCGTAGGTGAAGAACGCCATCGTCAATGATCCGGCCAATAATCGCCCGAATAGCGTCGCGCCATTGGCCGCGATATAGAGCCCGCGCGCGATCAATAGCATGTATAGCGTGAGCAGCACGATCCCGCCCGCGAGGCCGAATTCTTCGGAAAACACCGCGAAAATAAAGTCGGTGTGCTTCTCGGGGATGAACTCGAGGTGCGCCTGCGTGCCCTTCAGCCAGCCTTTGCCGAGCGGGCCGCCCGAGCCGATCGCGATCACCGCCTGGATCGTGTGGAAGCCTTTGCCGAGCGGGTCCGAGGTCGGATCGAGCAGCGTGCAGATGCGGTGCTTCTGGTAGTCGTGCATTAGCGGCCACTGCACCTCGGGCTGACAGATCTTGTCCTGGAACGCCGCGATCGACACGACCGCGATCACGCCCGCGATCAGCACCGGCACGATCAGCTTGAAGCTCAGGCCCGCGAAGTAAATCACGAATAAGCCGGCCGCGAATACGAGCACGGCCGTGCCGAGGTCGGGTTGCTTGGCGATCAGCCCGACCGGCACGATGAGAATCACGAAGCCGACCAGGTAGTCGTACCAGCGCATCACGCCTTCGCGGCGCTGGTAGTACCAGGCGAGCATCAGCGGAGTCGCGATCTTCAGGATTTCCGACGGCTGGATCACCACGCCGACGTTGATCCAGCGCTTCGCGCCCTTGCGCGTGAGGCCGAACATCGCGACCGCGACCAGTAGCGCGATCCCGAACGTATAGAGCGGGACCGCGAAGCGCATCAGCGTATTGGGCGGCACATTGGCGAGCGCCCACATCAGCACGAACGTCAGCAGGATGTTGCGCAACTGGTCTTCCACGCGGCCGGGCATGTCGAGCGTCGCGCTGTACAGCGTGACGATGCCGACGCACAGCAGCAGAAACACGATCAGTGCGAGCGGACGGTCGAAGCCCACGAACATCCGTTTGATGCGGTCGAGCCAGGCGCGCTTGTCGAATTGCATGCCTTTCTCCTTATTCGTCGATGCCGCCGGCGGCCGGCCGGCGTGGCGACGCGTCCTGAGCGGCGTCCTCGCGCGACGGCGCCGCGACGTTCGGCGTCGGCTCGCTCGCCGGACGGGGTTTGCGTGGCGCGCCGGATGAGCGCGCCGTGGATTTTTTCGCGGCGGCGGACGCCGAAGCCGGTTTGGCCGCCGAGGCTGCCTGCGCTGCGGATCCGGCCGGTGCTGCCGGAGCGGATGCCGCGGCGGCAGAAGCGGCCGAAGCCGCCGATGCCCCATTCGCGGCCGAAGCCGCCGATGCTGCCGACGCCGCGACAGCCGCCGATGCGGCCACGGCTTCCGAGGCGCCGGGAACCGGCAATGCCGTGAAGCCCGCCGCGATCCTGATCGGCTGCGTGCTGTCCTTCGAAGGCGGCGCGTCGCCGACCTGCGGCGCGGACGCGTCGAGCGTCGCCGAAGCCGCTGCCGCGACGGCGGCTTCCTCCGCCCCCGGCTTGTTCCTGCCGATCAGGTAGTAGTCGAGCACCTTGCGCGCGATCGGGCCGGCCGCTTCCGCGCCCCAGCCGCCGTTTTCGACGATCAACGCGACCGCGATCTTCGGCTGCTCGACCGGCGCGAAGGCGATGAAGAGCGCGTGGTCGCGCAGACGCTCGGCGAGTGCGTGACCTCTGTAGTTCGCGCCTTGCAGCGAGTAGACCTGTGCCGTACCGGTCTTGCCGGCCGCCTGGTACGGCGCGCCGGCAAACACCTTGGCGGCCGTGCCGTTGGTGACCACGCCTTCCATCGCGCGTTTGATGAAGTCGATGTCCTGCTGGCGGACCGCGATCTTGTCGCTCGGATCGCGCACGACCGGGCGCGTTTCCTTCGTGATCGGATTCTCGATGTCGCGCACGAGGTGCGGCTTCATCACGACGCCGTTGTTGGCGAGCGTGGCGGTCGCATGCGCGAGCTGCAGGATCGTGAACGAGTTGTAGCCCTGGCCGATGCCGAGGCTGATCGTCTCGCCTTCGTACCACTTCTGCTGTTCGGGGCGGCGGTACGCGTGGCGCTTCCAGTCGGTCGACGGCAGGATGCCCTTGGCCTCGCCCGCGATGTCGATGCCGGTGATCTGCCCGAAGCCCCACGGCTTCATGAAGTTCGCGATGTTGTTGACGCCGAGGTCATGCGCGAGCATGTAGAAGTACGTGTCGTTCGAGACGACGATCGCGCGGTTCATGTCGACCCAGCCTTGGCCCGAACGCACGTCGTTGCGGAAGGTGTGGCCGCCGAACGTGTAGTAGCCGGGGTCCTGGAAGCCCCAGCCCGTGGTGCGCTTGTGCAGCGTCAGCGCGGCGAGCGCCATGAACGGCTTGTAGGTCGAGCCCGGCGGATAGGTGCCGTGCAGCGGCCGGTTCAGGAGCGGATGGTCGGGCGAGTTGTTGAGTTCGTCCCAGGTCTGCTGGTCGATGCCGTCGACGAACGAGTTCGGATCGAAGCTCGGCGCCGACACGAACGCGAGCACGTCGCCGGTGGACGGCTCGATCGCGACGAGCGCGCCGCGGCGGCCGGCGAAGGCCTGCTCGGCCACCTGCTGCAAACCGATGTCGAGCGACAGCTCGAGGTTGTTGCCGGGCGTCGCCTGGGTGCGCGACAGCGTGCGCACGGGCCGCCCGCCCGCCGTCACCTCGACTTCCTCGAAGCCGGTCTGACCGTGCAGCTCGGTTTCGTAGCTCTGCTCGATGCCGATCTTGCCGATGTAGTCGGTGCCCTTGTAGTTGTTGGCGTCGAGGCGCGGATCGTAGTGATCGGGATCGCTGTCGTTCTGGTCGCTCGCGTCGTCGATGCGGTCCTGGTCGCGCTGCGAAATCCGCCCGATGTAGCCGATCACGTGCGCGGCGGTCGGCCCGAGCGGGTACTGGCGGAACAGCCGCGCGCGCACTTCGACGCCGGGGAAGCGGAAGCGCTGCGCGGTGAAGCGCGCGACTTCGTCGTCGGTGAGGCGGGTGCGGATCGGCAGGCTTTCGAAGTTCTTCGAGTCTTCCTGCAGCTTCTTGAAGCGGCGGCGGTCGCGCGCGTCGATCGAGATGACCGTGGCCAGGTTGTCGATCACGTTGTCGAGCGAGTCGTTCAGCTTCGACGGCGTGATTTCGAGCGTGTAGGCCGAGTAGTTCTTCGCGAGCACGACACCGTTGCGGTCGGTGATGATGCCGCGGTTCGGCACGATCGGCGCGACGGAAATGCGGTTTTCGTCGGCCTGCAGCGAGTATTTGCTGTAGTGCCAAACCTGCAGGAACAGGAAGCGGAAGCCGATCAGCCCGAAGCAGATGAACACGAACAGGCCCGCCGCCGCGACGCGCAGGCGGAATTTCGTGAGCTGCTGTTGAGTGTCCTTGAATTCGGTCATGCGATTTAAGCAAAAGGCCGGCGCGCGGCCATCCAGAGTGTGCGCCCAAACCGGCCGGGACCGGTGGCAGGAACTGCAATGCGCGTCGGGCGGGCTGGCGGCGCGGGCTTTACGGCGACGTGTCGCGGCAAAGCGGCCGGCGGGCCCGAAGCGGGATCAAATGGGCCGCGTGTCGTCCGGATCGGCCGGGCGGCGTTGCGGCATCAGCAGCAGCACGCTCGCGAGCGGCCACAGTGCGGCTTCGACAAAACCGTCGATCAGGTAACTCCAGCCCGGGAACGCCGCGCCGGTCAGCAGACGGATCACGAACGGCACTAGTTGCGCGACGACGAGCAGCGGCATGACCGCGAACGTTTGCACGCCGAGCGACATCCACAGCACGCGGCGATGGATCGTGATCGCGCCGTACGACAGCAGCGTGTACGCGAGCGCGTGCTCGCCGAGCAGGCTCGCGTTGTGCACGTCCATCAGCAGGCCGAGCAGGAACGCGATGCCCATGCCGACCTTGCGCGGCTGGTGCACGTTCCAGAACAGCAGCACGAGCGCGACGAAATCGGGCACGCCGGCGAGACGTCCCCACGGCATCAGGTTCAGCAGGAACGCCGCGGCGAGGCTGAACGCGATGAAGTACGGATTGACCGGCTGCAGGATGTATTGCGGGCGGTTCATGGCTGAGCCCCCGGCGTGGCTTGCGGCTTCGCGGTCTTCGCGGCGGCCGGCTTGTCGGCCTTCCTGTCGGCGGATTTCTCGGACTTCTTCTCGGTAGCGGCGTTTTTGGCCGGGGCCTTTTCCGTGGCTTTGGCGGCGGGTTTTTCGGCTGCGGCCTTGTCGCCGGGCTTGGCTGCGGATTTATCCGCCGTGCCCTTGCTGTCTGCCGCCTTGCCGCCCTTCTTCGCTTTCGCATCCTTCGCGGCCGTGGCCGCGTCGGGTTCGTCGGCCGGGCGCGGCGGCACGTTGTCCTGAACGTGCAGCACCAGCACCTCGCGCGCGCCGCGCACCGCCGCGACCGGCAGACTGACCACGCGCGCAAACGCGGTGTCGGCCTGCTTGTCGACGCGCACGACCTTCGCGACCGGCAAGCCCGGCGGATACACACCGTCGAGGCCGCTCGTGACGAGCTCGTCGCCGGTCTGCACGTCGGCGCTGATCGGCACGAAGCGCAGATCGAGCGTGTCGCCCTTCGGCGTGCCGTAGATCACGCTGCGCAAGCCGGTGCGCAAAATTTCCACCGGCACGGCCTGATCCTTGTCGGTCAGCAGCGTGACTTCGGCCTGCAGCGGGAACACGCGCGTGACCTGGCCGATCACGCCGTTTTCGTCGACGACCGGCGAGCCGTTCTGGATGCCTTGCTGCGCGCCGCGACCGATCACGACCTTCTGCGTGAACGGATCGCGCGTGTCGTACTGGATTTCGGCCGGCAGCGATTGCGTGGTCAGGTGCTGCGACAGTTGCAGCAGCGCGCGCAGATGGGTGTTTTCGGCAGCGAGCGTCGCGGCCGTGTTGGCCTGCTGCGAAAGCAGCAGATCTTTCGCGCGCAGCTTTTCGTTTTCGCCGCGCAGCGTGGCGCTCGTCACGGCGAGATCGGCGGCGCCCATGAAGATGTCGCGCGGCACGAGCGCTGCGCGCTGCAACGGATAAAGACCCGCGCCGAGCACGCCGCGGACGATTTCGAGCGTCTGGAAGCGGGCATCGGAGATCAGCAGGGCGATCGCCAGCACGACGAAGAACACCAGTCGGGCGAGAGCCGAGGGGCCTTGCTTGAACAGAGGCGGCGGACTGTATTCCATGGTCGGCGCCGGGGGCGTGAGCGGTTGGGTGAGACGGCGGCGCGAGAGGCGCGCGCGGTCAGCGCGTGGCGGCTGGGCGGCCCAGCCAACGGCAAAGCGGCCCGCAAGGGGCCGTGTGCCAGATCCGCGCTACTGACATGGGAGAAAAGCTCGCTTACTCGTACGAGAAGATGCTGCCGAGCTTGTCCATGCGTTCGAGCGCCATGCCCGAGCCGCGCACGACGCAGGTCAGCGGGTCTTCGGCGACGAGCACCGGCAGGCCGGTTTCTTCCGCGAGCAGGCGGTCGAGGTCGCGCAGCAGCGCGCCACCGCCGGTCAGCATCATGCCGCGCTCGGCGATGTCGGCGCCGAGTTCCGGCGGCGTTTGCTCCAGCGCGATCTTCACCGACGAGACGATCTGGTTCAGCGGATCGGTCAGCGCTTCGAGAATTTCGTTGCTCGAGATCGTGAAGCTGCGCGGAATGCCTTCCGACAGATTGCGGCCCTTCACTTCCATTTCCTTGACTTCGGAGCCCGGGAACGCGGAGCCGATTTCCTTCTTGATGGCTTCGGCGGTCTGTTCGCCGATCAGCATGCCGTAGTTGCGGCGGATGTAGTTGACGATCGCTTCGTCGAACTTGTCGCCGCCGACGCGCACCGAGCCCTTGTAGACGATGCCGCCGAGCGAGATCACGCCGACTTCGGTCGTGCCGCCGCCGATGTCGACGACCATCGAGCCGGTTGCTTCCGACACCGGCAGGCCCGCGCCGATCGCGGCGGCCATCGGCTCTTCGATGAGATAAACCTGCGAGGCGCCCGCGCCGTGGGCGGCTTCCTTGATCGCGCGGCGCTCGACCTGGGTCGAACCGCACGGCACGCAGATGATGATGCGCGGCGACGGCGAGAACATGCGCGATTCGTGAGCAGTCTTGATGAACTGCTTGATCATCTGCTCGGTGACGGTGAAGTCGGCGATCACGCCGTCTTTCATCGGGCGGATCGCCTCGATGTTGCCCGGCACCTTGCCGAGCATCTGCTTGGCTTCCTTGCCGACTGCCTGAATGGTTTTCTTGCCGTTGGGACCGCCTTCCTGGCGGATCGAGACCACCGACGGTTCGTCGAGCACGATGCCCTTGCCACGCATGTAGATGAGCGTGTTGGCGGTGCCGAGGTCAATCGCCAGATCGTTGGAGAAGTAGCTGCGCAAAAAGCCGAACATTCAAAATCCTGTCTCGCTGGGGGCCGGGCCTCGCACCGTATGCGTAGGGCGGCAGCGGAAAAAATAACAGCTCCAGCCGGGCGAAGCGGCGCCACAGGAACTTGAAGCTGCGAGGGAGTCTACCGGAGGCCGTTGCAGAGCCAGGGCGGAAAGCAACGGACGTTCTTGGGGAAGGGTCCGTAAGGCCTTGGTAAGTCGGTCCGGGTTTGGGTCGAACGCGTAATGATACCTTATAATTTTGGATGTTTTGAAGGAAACGGAGGGCACTTTTTGCCGTTGCCGTTCCTTTTTCGGGATTGTCCTATCGTGTCGTAACCCGCTGTTACAGCGCGTTTTTTTCAAGTGTGACGACACTCCACCTCTTTCCGGTGACTGCATGGCTCTGACCCTGACCGATGTTAAGCGCATCGCGCATCTCGCGCGGCTCGAACTGGCTGATGCCGACGCCGAGCACACCCGTGCCCAGCTCAATGATTTCTTCGGCCTCGTCGAGCAAATGCAAGCGGTCGATACCACCGGCATCGCGCCGCTTGCCCACCCGATCGAGCAGATCGAAGACGTCGCGCTGCGTCTGCGTAACGACGTCGTGACCGAGACGGTCGAGCGCGAGGCTTTTCAGCGCCCGGCGCCGGCCGTGCAGGACGGTCTGTATCTCGTGCCGAAGGTGATCGAATAAGCCGCGTTCGCACATGTCCCGCGCGGCTCCAGGGCAAGCGCCCTGCGCTTCGCGCGGCGCAGCCTCTCGCGGGTGGTCCGGCCGGCGCCGCGCACGGTGCGCCGCAAGCTTTCCCGGCCCGGCTTGCCGGCGGGCAGCCGAACGCCTTCACGGCAGCGTGACCACGCTGCCGCGCTTTCCAGGATAAAACGCAATGCATGAAAAAAGTCTGACCGAACTGCGCGCCGCACTGACGGCCAAGGAATGCTCCGCAGTCGAACTGGCGCAGCTGTACCTGAAGCGGATCGACGCGGCCAATAGCCTGAACGCGTTCATCCAGGTCGATCCCGAGTTGACGCTCGCGCAGGCGAAAGCCGCCGACGCGTTGCTGCACGGCGGCGAGGCGGGCCCGCTCGCCGGTCTGCCGATCGCGCACAAGGACGTGTTCGTGACCAAGGGCTGGCGCTCCACGGCCGGCTCGAAGATGCTCGCGAACTACGAAAGCCCGTTCGACGCGACCGTGGTCGCGCGTCTCGCGAACGCCGGCATGGTGTGCGTGGGCAAGACCAATATGGACGAATTCGCGATGGGCTCGTCCAACGAGAATTCGTACTTCGGCGCGGTGCAGAATCCGTGGGATCGCAAGGCCGTGCCGGGCGGTTCGTCGGGCGGCTCGGCAGCGGCCGTGGCCGCGCGTCTCGCGCCCGCCGCGACCGGCACCGACACGGGCGGCTCGATCCGCCAGCCGGCGTCGTTCTCGGGCATTACCGGCATCAAGCCGACCTATGGCCGCGTGTCGCGCTACGGCATGATCGCGTTCGCGTCGTCGCTCGATCAGGGCGGCCCGATGGCGCAGAGCGCCGCCGACTGCGCGCTGCTGCTCAACGCGATGGCCGGCTTCGACGAGCGCGATTCGACGAGCCTCGCGCGCGAGGACGAAGACTACACGCGCTATCTCGGCAAGTCCTGGCAGGAAGGCGGCGCGGCCAAGCCGCTCGCCGGTCTGCGCATCGGCCTGCCGAAGGAGTACTTCGGCGCCGGTCTCGCGGACGACGTGCGCGCGTCGATCGACGCGGCACTCAGGCAGTACGAAGCGCTCGGCGCGACGCTCGTCGACGTCTCGCTGCCGAAAACCGAACTGTCGATCCCGGTCTACTACGTGATCGCGCCGGCGGAAGCCTCGTCGAACCTGTCGCGTTTCGACGGCGTGCGCTTCGGCCATCGCGCGGCCGAGTACCGCGATCTGCTCGACATGTACAAGAAGTCGCGCGCCGAAGGCTTTGGCCCCGAAGTGAAGCGCCGCATTCTGGTCGGCGCCTATGTGCTGTCGCATGGCTATTACGACGCGTACTACCTGCAGGCGCAGAAGATCCGCCGCATCATCGCGCAGGACTTCCAGGAAGCGTTCAAGCAGTGCGATGTCATCATGGGGCCGGTCGCGCCTTCCGTTGCATGGGACCTCGGCGCGAAGGGCGACGATCCGGTGCAGATGTATCTGGCCGACATCTACACGCTGTCGGTGAGCCTCGCCGGCCTGCCGGGCATGAGCGTGCCGTGCGGCTTCGGCGCGGGTGCGAATGCGCAGCGTCCGGTCGGTCTGCAGATTATCGGCAACTATTTCAACGAAGCCCGGATGCTGCAGGTGGCCGACGCGTTCCAGCGCGCCACCGACTGGCATCGTCAGGCACCGGCAGGAGTGTGAGCACCATGACCAAGCAATGGGAAGTCGTGATCGGTCTGGAGACCCACGCGCAGTTGTCGACGCAGTCGAAAATCTTCTCGGGCACCGCGACGCAATTCGGCGCCGCGCCGAACACGCAGGCCAGCCCCGTCGACCTCGCCCTGCCGGGCACGCTGCCGGTCATGAACCGCGGCGCGGTCGAGCGCGCGATTCAGTTCGGCCTCGCGATCGGCGCGACGGTCGCACCGCGCAGCATCTTCGCACGCAAGAATTATTTCTACCCCGATCTGCCGAAGGGCTACCAGATCAGCCAGTACGAAATTCCCGTCGTGCAGGGCGGCCAGGTGACGATCCAGGTGCCGGCCAATGAAAAGGCGGGCAAGGAAGCGTACGAGAAAACCATCAACCTGACGCGCGCCCACCTGGAAGAGGACGCGGGCAAGTCGCTGCACGAAGACTTCGCGGGCATGACCGGCATCGACCTGAATCGCGCCGGCACGCCGCTGCTCGAAATCGTCACCGAGCCGGAAATGCGCAGCGCGGCCGAGGCGGTTGCCTACGCGAAGTCGCTGCATACGCTCGTCGTGTGGCTCGGCATCTGCGATGGCAACATGCAGGAAGGCTCGTTCCGCTGCGACGCGAACGTGTCGGTGCGCCCGGTCGGTCAGGCTGAATTCGGCACGCGCGCCGAGATCAAGAACCTGAACTCGTTCCGCTTCCTCGAAGAAGCGATCCAGTACGAAGTGCGCCGCCAGATCGAACTGATCGAAGACGGCGGCACCGTGGTGCAGGAAACGCGTCTGTACGATCCGGACAAGCGCGAAACGCGCTCGATGCGCAGCAAGGAAGACGCGCATGATTACCGCTATTTCCCCGACCCCGACCTGATGCCGCTCGTGATCGACGCCGCGTGGGTCGAGCGCGTGAAGAGCGAGATGCCGGAGTTGCCCGAAGCGATCCAGCAGCGCTTCGTATCGCAGTACGGCCTCACGCCCTACGACGCGAACGTGCTGACGTCGGGCAAGGCGATGGCCGCGTACTACGAGGCGGTGGTCGCGAAGGTCGGTCCGGCCAACGCGAAGGTCGCGGCGAACTGGCTGATGGGCGAAGTGTCATCGCAACTGAATCGCGAAGGGCTCGACATTGCCGCGTGCCCGGTGTCGGCCGCGCAACTCGCGCTGCTGCTGCAACGCATTGCCGACGGCACGATCTCGAACAAGATCGCGAAGGAAATCTTCCTCGCGATCTGGGAAGAAAAAGCCACCGACGAAGCCGCCGCCGACCGCATCATCGAGGCGAAGGGCTTGAAGCAGATTTCGGATACCGGCGCGCTCGAAGCGATCATCGACGAAGTGCTCGCCGCGAACCAGAAGTCGGTCGACGAATTCCGCGCCGGCAAGGAGAAGGCGTTCAACGCGCTGATCGGCCAGGCGATGAAGGCGACCAAGGGCAAGGCGAATCCGGCGCAGGTGAACGAACTGCTGAAGAAGAAGCTGTCCTGAGTCGATGCAGTGCGGCGCGAGCGGTGACGCTCGCGCCATGACGGGCTGTTGCCGGAAACGAAAGTAGGGCAACGGCCCGTTTCATTTGGCGGTCCCGCTTGGGCGAGTCCCTCGAACGCAGATCACGGAGTGTGTGCATGGCGAAGCAACCCGAACTCGACGATTTCCGCGTGCCGTGTTTCGACGACGGCAAAAAGAAAAACCGCTTCTCGCTGGGAGATTTCGATCCGGCGGCAAAGCCGTTTTCGAGCGGCTCGAAAGACGCGGATCGCGCGCGGCTCTCCGAGATCGGCGTGCTGCTCGACAATCTGCAGGAGCGCCTGCATGCGCAGAGGAAACGCCGCGTGCTGCTCGTGCTGCAAGGCATGGACACGAGCGGCAAGGACGGCACGATTCGCGCGGTGTTCCACGAAGTCGATCCGCTCGGCTTGCGCGTCGTGCCGTTCAAGGCACCGACGCCCGTCGAACTGGCGCACGATTTTCTGTGGCGCGTGCATGCGCAGGTGCCCGCGGCCGGCGAGCTGACCATCTTCAACCGCAGCCACTACGAAGACCTGCTCGTGCCGACCGTGCTCGGCGAACTCGATGCCGAGGCGTTCGAGCGGCGCTGCGCTCATATCCGCCAGTTCGAGGAGATGCTGAGCTGCAGCGGCACGACCCTTCTCAAGTGCATGCTGCACATTTCGAAAGACGAGCAGCGCGCGCGTCTGCAGGCGCGTATCGACGATCCGAACAAGCACTGGAAATTCGACGTGTCGGACCTCGAAGCGCGCAAGCAGTGGGACGCGTATCAGTCGGCGTATGACAACGCGCTTGCCGCGACGTCGACGGAATACGCGCCGTGGTACGTGATTCCCGCCGACTCGAAGACACATCGCAACGTGATGGTGGCCGAACTGCTGCTGCGCACGCTCGACGCGCTGAAGCTCGAATATCCGCCTGCGAAAGAATCGCTGAAGGGCGTCAAGGTCGAATGAAAACGGCTCGACGCCCCGGCTTTGGAAACGAATCGAACCTAAGAGGAACACCATGTTGCGTGTGATTACCGCGAACCTGAACGGCATCCGCTCGGCGGCGAAGAAGGGCTTTTTCGACTGGTTCGGCGAGCAGAAAGCCGACGTGCTGTGCGTGCAGGAAATCAAATGCTCGCAGGACGACATGACGCCGGAATTCATGGCGCCGCACGATTTCACCGGCTATTTCCAGCATGCAGTGAAGAAGGGCTATAGCGGCGCGGGCGTCTATACGCGTCACGAACCGGACGAGGTGGTGATCGGCTTCGGCAGCGAGGAGTTCGATCCCGAAGGGCGCTATGTCGAACTGCGCTTCGGCAAGCTGTCGGTGATTTCGGTGTACGTGCCGTCCGGTTCGAGCGGCGAGGAGCGCCAGCAGGCCAAGTTCCGCTTCATGGACGAGTTCATGCCGCATCTGGCCGAGCTTTCGCGCGAGCGCGAGGTGATCGTGTGCGGCGACGTGAATATCGTCCACAAGGAAATCGACATCAAGAACTGGAAGAGCAACCAGAAGAACTCGGGCTGCCTGCCGGAAGAGCGCGCGTGGCTCGACAAGCTGTTCGACGAAGTCGGCTATGTCGACGTGTTCCGCACGCTCGACCAGCGCCCGGAACAGTACACGTGGTGGAGCAATCGCGGCCAGGCGTATGCGAAGAACGTCGGGTGGCGGATCGACTACCAGATCGCGACGCCGGGCATCGCGGGCAAGGCGAAGCGTACCGACGTGTTCCGCGACATCAAGTTCAGCGACCATGCGCCGCTGACCGTCGATTACGACCACAAGGTCAAGAAGTAAGGCGCGCGCCTCGGTGCCGGCCCATGGGCGCCGGCTAAACCGGGGCGTAAGCCGCAGCGCGCCCGGGTGGCCCGCGTCTTCGGGCCGGACAGGGAGCGGTCAGTTGCGCGCCTGCTTGCGGACCGGCCGGCCGAGGCCCGCGTAATCGGGCAAGGCGTCGACGCTCTTGCCGATTGCCTTCGCGTAGAGCGGCAGCATGTCCGGCAGCCGCTTGATGATGTCCTCGCGGCGCGCCGGCGTGTACGGATGCACGTAGATGAAGCCGTGCTCGCGGCTGCTGCCCGTGGCCAGCGCGAGCTTGTCCCAGAGCGTGACCGCCGCGCGCGGATCGAAGCCCGCGCGCGACGCGATTTCGCTGCCGATCACGTCGGCTTCGGTTTCGTCGGTGCTTTCGTACTTCATTTCCAGCAGACGCGAACCGATGCCGAGCGGCGCCATGCCGAGATCGGCGAGTCCGAACAGTTGCGGGATCGTGCCCGACGAATCGAGCTGTCTCTCCTGAAGCTGACCGAGCCGCATGCGCGCATGCTCGCGCAAGGCGTGGGCGATCTCGTGGCCGATCAGCATGCCGAGTTCGTTGTCGTTCAGGCGCACCCGGTCGAGCAGTCCGCCATAAATGACGATCTTGCCACCCGGCAGGCAGTACATGCGGATGTCGTTCGAGCGGATGACGGCCAGGTCCCACTTCCAGCCCTTCGCGCGCTCGTTCCATTTCAGCGAGTACGGAATCATCCGGTCGACGATCGAGCGCACGCGGGTGACGTGCGGGTCGGTGTCGCTATAGAGACGGTTCGCGTGCTCGGCGCCGTAGACGATCTGGCCGAATTCCTCGGTGGCTTGCGCCTCGAGTATCGGCGACGGGATCAGGTTGCGGAACACCATGTAGCCGCCATAACGCAGCTGCGGGCTGACGTAGTAGGGCGGCGGAACGGCGGCGGCCTGCGCGGAAGCGCCGGTGGGTGCCTGGGTGGGTGCTTGGGTAGGTGCTTTCGCGGCGGCGGACGGTTGTGACGGCTGCTGAGCCTGGGCGGCTTGAGGCGCGGACCCGGGCGCGGCACTCCCGCCGGTGCTGGGCGCGCTTGTGTTCGTGCCACTGCTGGCGGCGTTGCTGGTCCCGCTGCTCGCGCTGTTGCCTGCGCCGCCGCTCGCGCCGGGTGTCGCC
>NZ_JAAGPQ010000034.1:0-82871 GCF_017104985.1 Paraburkholderia sp. Ac-20342
ATGATCCTCAGGAAGCTGCGGCTTCTTTGCGCCCTTGTTCTGTTCGCTTTGCTCAACCGCTCGACCACTGTCGTCTTCACGGCATGAGGGCTAACGCCGCGCAAAACGAATTATTCAGGCCGGACTACCTACCCGTTCGGTGGGCGCTGCTGTCACTCTCCGGAGTATCCGCAGTCCTTCTTGCCGCATTTGTACCGTCGAGGCCGTGTCTGCGCGGCTCCCTTGACGCGAAACAAAGCAGCGGTGCAGTAGGCGCGACCACATAACCTCAGAAGTCGAAGCGGGTCGCGAACGCGCAGAGCGACCCGGTGGCCGAATATTCGTAGCGCGTGATGCGCAGTCATTTAGCAAACGTCAGCCTGTGATGCGCGACAGATGCTTGCTGAACAGCGTCGAACTTGCGTCGATTCCGACGTATTCCGTATTCCGCTTGATAGCAACAGCAGCGGTCATCGTTTCACGAGTGCTACCGGTTCTTTTTTTTACGGCGTTGGCTTATTTCCTTTCGTTGTTCAGTTTTTTTTATTTTTACCTGTTTATTCCACTCATTCGTGCCGTTGGCGATATCTTGGTAGAGTCCAGTGCTAAATTTCAGGTTTCCAAGTAAATCCAGTATAAATGGAGAAACTTCGAGGCGCTGCTCTTCGAGGACGTATTTTATAAATTTCGAACCAAAGAATGCATATATCGCAGCGCAAACGATCGTTACTTGCGTCCAAAGCGACTGGGCCGCAGAAAATTGATTATGACTGATTTCATAAAGAAGGTAGACGAAATAAATGTAGAATCCCGCCACTAGCGCATAAAGTGTCCAAACAAGACCTTTAGACATTTTAATGCCTGCGAGTTTGATTTTCGACGCAGTTGCCAATGTGAAGATGCTGTAAACTAAAAATGGGATTCCAAAAAAGGCGACGTCTAGGTTCGAAAGGCTGTAACTGCCTGGAGCCAGCGCCAGTAATAGACATAAGGTGGCACCTGAGATGGTAGATACGAAGAGGTCTGTCTTGATTTCGCTGTAGAATTTCGTCATATACGGGGAATTCTTGCCGGCGATAGCGAGCAGAAAATCACAGATATATAAAAATGCGACTAGCCACATAGCCGATCCCCAGCCGAAGACCAGTAACGCTTTATTGGGGTTTCCGTGACTGAGATAAAAATCAAAGGCGATTGTCGCCATTGCAATCGCATAAAAAATATATTTCATTTTTTTGAGATTCGCACTGTTAAGATGCGCTATCGAAAATATTAAAATGCGTGATGCTATCGAACAGGTTTACTCTGATCGAAATATGAAGTCTAGGCGAATGAGCCTCTTTCTTCCTGCTTCTGGCGTTCTGGCGGCATTGAACAGCGCGGCGCGACCAAAAAACCTCACGCATTGTCCGCAGCGACCACGAGGCAGTCAGGAGAGCGCAACGTGTTTCGGCGTCATCCATGGCAACGCGCGCGGTGCAAGAACGATCGTGCCAGCGCCGTTCCACGCGAAGCCAAACTGGAAATTCTGTTCGGCGGGCAGGACGAAAATGTGCGGCTCGCCCTGTACTTTGCCCCGCCATCCCGCTTCGCGGGCGGCATCCAGCGCATCCGCCAGTTCCGCGTCGATCAGTTCGACAGCCGCTTGACCCGAAACCGCGCCCAACCGCTCCTTCCATTCGTCTAGGCCGAACATGCCAAGGAAGCTGGAATCGGTCTTTTCGAATTCGTACACGTGCCATACCATCGTTTTGGTTCCTTTTTATTAGACTTGGTTAACCCAAGTGTTATCGGCAAAAAAGTCGCTTTCTGAAGCCGAACCAAAAAAGCTGAACCGATTCAAACGTGGCCTGTAGCGTCGTTACGGAAGTCACCGGGGTCGCGACTGCCTTGCGATCGAGGTTATTCGGTCGCGCCTGCGCGGTGCAGCAAACGAAATCAACACTATCGAGGATCCGGGCAGCCGGCGTATGCTTGTAACAAACGGAGGACACGCCATGCCAGCCGACAAACTAGGCCGCTATATGCGGAGCCCCGAATTTCTGAGGCGGGCCAATGAAGCCGTCGTCGAAGCTGTGCGCGATCTGAAGTCGCACGGTATCCGGCCTGTTCATCTCGATCGGAGAACAGGCCGGATTGTCCGTGGCCGCGAAGATGCGTTGGGTGAAAACGGCTCTTGCGAGGGTCGCCGGCTTCCCGATATATTGAAAAGCGAACAAAAACGCAACGGGGGCGAGGAATGAGCGATAACGGAGTTGCACTCGGCAGAGCTTTCGCCGCCGAGCGCAATGCGACGGAGTGGCGAGCATATGCGAGAAAGCTCGAACAACAGCTCTTGGCCGCCGAGGCGAACCTTGCAGGCAACAAGGCGTTAAAGGATGCGGCACTCCACGAATTGGCGAAGGCCGATCCCGCAAATTACTTGATGGTCCAGCAGAATCGCCAACGGATCTACGACAAGGACTTTGACGCTGCTATCGCGTCTGGTCGTCGTCCGGTGTAGCCAACCTCACAACGAAAATCCCTTGCGCCGGCGTTGCATTCGCTACATGCGCTCGCGGGGAATACGATCAACGTCTTTCGGGTCGGCGGGCGAGCCGCTACCTCCCAAAATGGCAGGTACTTGGCCTCGTGCCGTATTTCCGGCTTGACCGAGACTTCCACCGAAGAGCCGGTTCACCCGATCCTCCAGTTCCGGCATCCGCGACGCCATCTGGCCGCCGACCCAGGAGAACACCTGGTCGGGAACGATGTGAATCAGGCTGAACGTGCTGTTGCACAACGTCTGACACATACCAACATAGAGCACGATGTAGCCGATGATGCTCACGAGGCCCGACGTGGAGTCGTATTGAGCGTTCTGCATGGCGACGCCGAACATCGTGTTCAACAGGGTGCCAAGCACGACGATGCCGGCTCCTGCAAGGACGAAGCCGATCTCCATGAAAACCGGCCGGAACATGACGTTTAGCAGAAAGATGTAGCCGTGCGCCGGCCTTTGTCCCAAACCTTCACCTTCGCCATCAAGGTGCGTCATCGCCCACAGCGGCGAGGCGACCATCGACTCGCCGACGACGGCGTACCACGACAAAACGCCACTGAACCAGATGACGAACGGAAGCATCGGAATGTAGATCGACAGCATCGCGCCAAAAAAGAACAACGTGATGCACATGATTACGACGAACGGTGCCAGCGCATCGAGGACGCCTTTTGCCGCGCCCGTGGCGGCACCGACGATCCCTCCTGTCGCCGCGTCTCCGACTGCGCCTATCAACTTTCCAGCATTGGAGTCCGAAGCCCCCTCCAAGCCCTTCAAGGCGGCGTACGCGCCGAGCGCGGTCCAGCCAGCGTCGAGAATGTAGTCTCCAAGGTTCTTCATGCCGATCAGCGGGTTCGTCGTGCCTCCCGGCCCTTGACCGGAGTTCAGGTTGACCACCCACTTCACCATGCCTTGGCCGTTGAAGATCTTCCCGAAAATGCTCTTCGCGTCCGTCAGGCCCGTTATGCCGGTTCCGGATGGATCGGTACGATTTTGTGCAGTGGCCACCGACGCGTCTCGTTGATTCTGCTGCGCATACGTCGCGCTGACCTTCCGGTATAGCTGCGGGTACGGCATGTTGTCGGCATCGGTGCCGGGCACAGCGGCGGCCGTCGCGTTCGCGAGCGTCGTCACCTGCGAGTTTGCCTGCGCGAAAGTCTGATACCACGCGCCCATCATGATCCAGCCGTCTCGTTGGAGGTTAGACTGGATCACGCTCGCGAGTCCGCCGATAACGGTCGAGGAATTCGATATCGCCTGCGAAATCGTAGCCTGGTACTGGAGCGCGGCCTGATTGATCGTGTTCTGCGGATCTGTCGGCTGAGTCTGCCCGTTCACGGACGACACGTAAGCTTGCGCAGCGGCAGACAACGTGGACTGGAGCGTGCTCAATGCGCTCTGGTGTGCGCTGAGCATCTGCGAGTAGATCGATCCGGGGTCGAGCGAATACACGGCCATGCCGTCATACGATGGCAGCGTCGGCGGTTGCGTAATGTCGATCTCCGCTCCGCCGCATGAAAGGCCGCGTTGGTTCATGAGCACGACCTTGCTGCTCGTCGTGATCGCGGCGAAATTCTCGGCCGGATCGACGGACACGCCACTGTCGTTTGGCATGTTGGCGATCGCCGTGTTAGCCGCCTGCGCGCAAAGGTTCGCTTCGAAGAGAGCCTTCGCCAGTGTGGTGGCCTGTGGCGAGGCTGGCGTCGCGATCATCGATCCACCGCTGTTGAGCACTGAAACCGCCGCGTCGAGCGACAGGTTCGCAATGCCCACGCCGAGCATTGTTCCCCACAGCATCACCATCTGTGCGCCGCAGTAGCCGCCGAACATAGGAACGAGGCCAGCGAAGCCCGCGCCCAGGCGGATGATGAACCATGGTGACGATTTCTTCTGCCCCATGAACTCACCGTCCTGCCCGGTCGCTATCATCGCGGAACCAAAGTGATACATGGCCCAAATCGCCCCGACCGCGAGCATGCACGAATTCAGCACGAGGAACATTTGCGCAATCATGCCGCCCGATCCGCCACCGGTAGCAAGCGGGTTGTGTACCACCGACCCGTAGACCAGTTCCAGTAGCGACATCGACTTGTCGCCACTGCGGTTCGCTGCGTTCTGAATGTCGCTCATCGACACGGACGACTGCGCAAAGGACGTTGCCGATGTCAGCGTGATAACCGCCGCAGTTGCTGTTCGCTTCGCCTTGCCCATTAAAACGCGATGTCGCGAATGTAGGACTGCATGAGCGAAGCAGCGGGGGAGGTCGTTTGTCTTTGATTGGTTGTTGCTCATTATCGGATGTTCCTCGCGACTTCGTTTTCGAGCGCTTTGAACGCCTGCTTCAGCAGGAATCCCCAGAAGAAGGTGACCCAGGCGATGGCCACGGCTACGCCGAGCCAATTCGACCAGCTTCCCGTGCCGTGATGCATGCGCGCCCACCAAAGCGAAGCGCACAGGAAGCAATGCACGAGCACACAAACCTGGACAATCAAGCAGGCGTCCCTGAACTGCTCGCGCGTCAAAACACCACGAGCCCGGCGTCGGCGCAGGGCGAGTGGCAACGCTCGTATTACGCGAAAGAAGTGGTTAATTTTCATGTCACCTTGCGCGATGCAGCGCGAACCACTGCCGCCGCGTCATGGGAATTTGCACGCAGACGCCGTTCACAACCTGCACCTCCATGGTCTGCTGGTTGTAGAACTCCTCCCAGATCGCGACGATGTCTGGGGGCGTACCGGGCGGCTCGACGTCCAACGGGTCAGACGGCGAGGTTTGGGCGACTGCCAGCGGCGACACCGAGATCAGCGCAGCAAATGCAAAGGCAGCGTTCATGCTCGCTGCCCGTAGCATTGTTGACCGAGTGAAATGACCTTTTGCGTTGTGCACGTCAGTGCCCCCCTGCGTAGACGACGGCGCGGCGCAAGTCATACAACCCAAATAGGTAGCCCCTCATTTCGCCCGGTTCGCTGCGCTCGATTAGCGTTTTCAATCGGTCAAGGGGCATGCGAAACGGGTCTTCTGTTTCGAAGACCACGGACAGTTCGCAATCGAGTGGCAGGCCATTGAGGGGGTGGGCCGGTAGAATGGGTGCAGCCATGATTTCACCTCTCTTGTTCAGGTGAGTTGTGGTTAGGCGTGCTGGCTGGTAGCCGCCGGTCAGCACGCCGCTTTCGCGTCGAATCAGCCAAGTTTCCGGGCCAAATCAGTGGCACGGGGCTTGTAATAGACCCGGTGCAGTACGTTGAGGGTGCGGTGGCCGGTGATGGCGGCCAGCTCCAGGACGCTGTCCACGCGGTCCGCGAGGCGCGTGCAGGCCTCTCGGCGGAGATCATGGAAGTGAAGGTCGTCTAATTGGGCCCGCTCGCAGGCACGAAGGAAAACCTTCTTCAGCGAATCGGCGGAGATGGGAAAGACGCGGCCGGTGATGTGACGGGGGAGGGCGGACAACGTGGCAACAGCGCGGCTTGATAGTGGCACGTCTCGCGATTCACCGTTTTTCGTATCGTGCAGACGCACGTACCGATCCTCAAGAAACACGTCGGACCAGCGCAGCGACAAGATTTCACTTCGTCGCATCGCGGTTTCGACCGCGACAATGACGATCGGTCTTACCCAGTCGTTTCGACTGCCGCCGCGTTCAAAGCGACCGTTTTCGTCGCGTGGACTGGCTGCTAATTCTGCGAGCAGTCGCTGTTCTTCGTCGTGCGACAGCCGACGGGTGCGGGATCGATTTTCCCGCGGGCGACGGATGAGTGATACCGGGTTGACGTCTATGTGGACGTCCCATTCCTTGCGCGCCACATTGAGGACATGTCCAATGAGCGTTAGCTCACGGTTGACAGTCGATCCTGTGACCGCTTTTCGTTTTGCATCGCCGGCCAGTCGGCGATCGCGGTAGTCCGCGATGACCTTGCTCGATAGAGCAGTGATTTTGTATTGTGAAATGAGGTCTTCGCGCAGTTTTTTTATCCGCTCGATTTCGCCCGCACCGCTCTTCTTATGGGGCGAGACCTCGTTGGCGTATCGCTTCAGGAGGTCGTCAAGCGTGTTGCGCTCCGCTTCCGTTCTATCGACAAAGGTCCCTCGATCCATGTCGGACTCGATACGCCGCGCCCAAGCTTCGGCTAAAGCCTTTGTGTCGAACGTGCGTGTTTGGGTGGGATAGCCGCGCCGACGTATGAACGCGCGCCAATAGTTTCCCCGCTTCAGGATTGATGCCACTGGATGCTCCAGACAGTTGATCGTCGTTGTCTGGGGCTGATTTTCGAGGTGCACCGCTCGTGCACCAAAAGGGCATTCCGCGAGGTTTGCAAACGCAAAGAAAAAGGCCCTCGGCTTTCGCCAGAGGGCCTTTATTCTTCGGGTTTCACGTACCCATGAATCTGGTGGGTAGTACTGGGATCGAACCAGTGACCCCTGCCGTGTGAAGGCAGTGCTCTACCGCTGAGCTAACCACCCGAAGAGATTCAGATTATGTCAGTGATTGACTAGTTCGTCCAGTACTTTTTAAGTGATCTGCTCATCCGCCGCGGCTGCGCTTGCCGGCGCGGGCTCAAGGCGCCACACGCTCGCGCCTTTGACGGCCTTGTCGAGATCGTCGAGCACGGCTTCGTGCGCGGCGGCTTCGTCATCGCTCGCGGCGACCACGATCAGTTCCAGCGATTCGAGCGCGACGCGCGGCGCATCCGTGTCGACACCGGTTTGCGTCTCGCCGAGCATGTCGATGACGAGGCTTTCCTGGCCGCGCGTCATCGACAGATAGACTTCGGCGAGCAGTTCCGAGTCGAGTAGCGCGCCGTGCAGCGTACGGTGCGCGTTGCTGATGCCGAAGCGGTCGCACAGTGCGTCGAGCGAATTGCGCTTGCCCGGGAACATCTGCTTCGCGCGCGCGAGCGTGTCGATGATCTCGCCGCAGTACGTCTTCACCTGCGGCAGGCCCAGCAGCGCGAATTCGGCGTCGAGAAAGCCGATGTCGAACGGCGCGTTGTGAATGATCAGGTCCGCGCCTTCGATGAAGTCGCGAAACTGATCGACAATCTCGGCGAACTTCGGCTTGTCGCTCAGGAACTCCGTGGTCAGGCCGTGCACCGCGAGCGCGCCCGGATCGCTGTCGCGTTCCGGATTGATATAGAAGTGCAGATTGTTGCCGGTGAGCCGGCGGTTCACCAGTTCGACGCAACCGAGTTCGAGAATCCGGTCGCCGCCGCGGGCGTTCAGGCCGGTGGTTTCGGTATCGAGGATGAGTTGACGCATGTCGGATTAGCCTGCTTCGAAAAAATGTGCAGCAAAAAAAGCGGAGAGGGTGCAAGCGAAGCGGATTGCCTTGCGGCAACGCGCTTCGGCGAGGCGCTGGCCCTTACCTTTCCGCGAGCGACGCAACCCCGCGATTGGCGAGCTGATCGGCGCGCTCGTTTTCCGGGTGGCCGTTGTGTCCGCGCACCCAGCGCCATTCGACTTCATGTTGCGCGACCAGTGCGTCGAGCCGTTTCCACAGATCGGCGTTCTTCACCGGCTGCTTCGCCGCGGTGATCCAGCCTTTCTTTTTCCAGCCGTGAATCCATTCGCTGATGCCTTTCTGCACGTACTGCGAGTCGGTGTGCACGATCACCTCGCATGGGCGCTTGAGTGCTTCGAGCGCGGCAATCACGCCCATCAGCTCCATGCGGTTATTGGTCGTGTTGGCTTCGCCGCCGAACAGTTCTTTTTCCTGGCCGCCGAAGCGCAGCAGCGCGCCCCAGCCGCCAGGGCCGGGATTGCCCTTGCAGGCGCCGTCGGTATAGATGTCGATGTGATCCGTAGTCATTCGGTATGGTTGCGTGTATTCGGGGAGGCGGCGGACGCGAGCCCGGCGGCGAGCACGGGCTTCTTGACCTTGAGTGGCCCGATGAGGCGCATGCCGCGCACGCGCTTGATCGCCTTGATCATGTAGGTGGCGCCGAAAATCGGCCACCAGCGGTCGCCGGCGGCTTCCATGAAAGCATAGCGGGAGAGCCACTGCTCGCTGCCAAGCGGCGGACGATAGCAGCCGAAGCGTCCGCGTTCAAGGTCGAAGCCGAGCAGCTTGATCCAGTCTTTCAGACGCGTGAAGGCGATCAGATCGACGGCGGCGGGCACGAACGGCTGGCCGGTCATCTTGCCGACCGACTGCCGCACGCCCCATAGCGAGAGCGAATTGAAGCCGAGGATGATGAGCTGCCCCTCGGGCATCAGCACGCGCTCGGCTTCGCGCAGCAGCCGGTGCGGGTCGCTCGTGAATTCGAGCGTGTGCGGCATCACGATCAGATCGACGCTTTGCGCTTCGAACGGCAGGTCGAGCAGATCGCACCAGACCGTGCTGCGTCCGGCTGGCGCGGACAAGCCGGACAGTTCCGCCGGGTCGGCCGCGTCGCCTTGCGCGGCGCCGAGGCCGCCGCCGTCTTGCCGCGTGCCGCGCGGAAACGTATACGGCGCACTCGCGCCGCTGGCGGCGTCGAGCACGAGGCCGCGGCACGGCATGCGGTTCTCGCGCAGCGCGTCGAGCCGGGGCAGACCGAGCTGCAGCGCATGATAGCCGAACACGTCCGACACCACACGGTCGAGCTGGGTCTGTTCCCATTCGAGCACGTAGCGGCCGGGCGGCGAATCGGTCCAGGCGGGCCAGTCTATAATCGCTCGATCAGTCATATCAAAGAATGCGTCGCCTATGAATGCGCTCGAGTACGTACCGGTCCCGGCGTTTGAAGACAATTACATCTGGGTCGTTGCCGACGGACACCACGCGGTCGTCGTCGATCCGGGCGAAGCCGCGCCTGTGCGCGCCTTTCTGGCCCAACGCGGATGGCGGCTGAGCGCTATTTTACTCACGCACCATCATCAAGACCACGTCGGCGGGGTGGCCGATCTGCTGAACGGCCAGGACGTGCCGGTGTACGGCCCCGCCGGCGAAGCGATCGAGCATCTCACGCATCGTCTCGAAAACGGCGATCGCGTGACGATTGCGGCACCCGCGCTCGAATTCAGCGTGCTCGACGTGCCCGGTCACACGAGCGGGCACATTGCCTATTTCCAGGCAGCCGATTCGCGCGGCACGCCGCACGTGTTTTGCGGCGACACGCTGTTCGCCTGCGGCTGCGGCCGGCTCTTCGAAGGCACGCCGCAGCAGATGCTCGCCTCGCTCGATGCGCTCGCCGCGCTGCCCGGTGCGACCGAAGTGCATTGCGCGCACGAGTACACGCTCTCGAATATCCGCTTCGCGCTCGCGTGCGAGCCGCACAACGCCGAACTGCAGGCATGGCGAGACCGGGCGAGCGAGTTGCGCGCGCGTCATGTGCCGACGCTGCCGACCACCATCGCGCACGAGCGCGCGGTGAATCCGTTTCTGCGCGCCGGCGAACCGGCGCTGCAGGCGAGTCTCGAAGCGCAGTTGCACGAAACGGTGTCCGATCGCCTGACGGCCTTCACGCTGATGCGCGAATGGAAGAATCGCTTCCGCTGAACCAGCGCGCATTCGGGCGTTCCTCATGCGATGAATCGGAAAAATTCGCCAAGCCCAAGATTTGGTTGATTTTTTTCTCGATTTTCCGATTGACGGAAACGTTGACGTTTCGTACTATCGGCTGCAATTTCCAGTCCTTGTGGAAGCTGAGACGTTCATGCGATTTATCTTAAGTGCGTTATTGGTCCTGACACTCGCCGCCTGCGCGAGCCAAGGGCCGACGACGAGTACCGCCAATAACCCCGCCAGCCAGCAAGCCGTAGCCGACGCCCTTCGCAAGAACGCCACCGCTAAAGAAACCATCAATGTCGACCAGAGCTCCGTCAATCAGTTGACGAGCCAGGACGCCGATCTGTGGGGCCGCATTCGCCGCGGCTTCCAGATGCCGGACCTGCAGAGCGATCTCGTCGACATGCAGCTCAACTGGTATCTGCAGCGTCCGGATTACGTTCAGCGCATGACCGAGCGCTCGCAGAAATACCTCTACCACATCGTCGAGGAACTCGAGGCGCGCCATATGCCGACCGAGCTCGCGCTGCTGCCGTTCATAGAGTCCGCGTATAGTCCGCAGGCGCTGTCGGTCGCGAAGGCGGCGGGCATGTGGCAGTTCATGCCGGGCACCGGCCGCACCTACAACCTCAAGCAGAACATGTGGCAGGACGAGCGTCGCGACGTGCTCGCCTCGACCAGTGCCGCGCTCGACTATCTGTCGAATCTGCACGACATGTTCGGCGACTGGCAGCTCGCGCTCGCCGCGTACAACTGGGGCGAGGGCAACGTGCAGCGCGCAATCGCGCGCAACGAGGCGGCCGGCTTGCCGACCGACTACATGAGCCTGCGCATGCCGAACGAGACGCGCAACTACGTGCCGAAGCTGCAGGCGGTCAAGAACCTCGTGATGAACCCGCAGATGTACGGGCTCACGCTGCCGTCGATTCCGAACCACCCGTACTTCGTGACGGTGACCACCTCGCACGACATCGACGTCGACGTCGCCGCGCGGCTCGCCAATATGTCGACGGACGAATTCCGCTCGCTGAACCCGTCGTTCAGGAAACCGGTGATTCTCGGCGCGACGCAGCCGCAGATCCTGCTGCCGTTCGACAACGCGTCCGCCTTCGAGCGCAATCTGAAAACGTACTCGGGTTCGCTGTCGTCGTGGACTACGTACACGGTCGATCAGCGCGCGACGCCGGCTGCGATTGCGGAGAAAATCGGCGTCGATGCCGGCACGCTGATGGAAGTGAACAAGATTCCGGTCGGCATGCGCCTGAAGCCGGGCTCGACGATCGTCGTGCCGCGCGGTTCGGACGACGACGAGGATATCAGCGCCGACGTCGCCGAAAGCGCGGTGCTGGCGATGGAGCCCGACGTTCCCGATACGCGCAAGATGCTGATTCGCGTGCGCCGCAATCAGTCGATGGCGGCGATCGCGTTGCGCTACGGCGTGTCGGTCGGCCAGTTGAAGGCGTGGAACAAGACGCATCGCGATCAGGTGTCGCGCGGTCAGGTGATCGTGCTGCATGTGCCGGTCGGCAAGCCGATGCCGAGTGAGCCGGGGCCGGAGAAGATTGCCACCGACGTGCAGGGCGGCGGTGTGCAGAAGATCGGCACGCATGTCGCGCAGACGCATGGCGAAGCGCGCAACGGCAGGAAGAATGGGCGTTCGCGTTCGGCCATCGTCAAGGTGGCCGAGCCGGTCGGCAAGGCCGGCAAACCGGCGGCGCCCGCGGCCGGCAAGGGCAAGGTCGAGAAGGTGTCGGCTTCCACGTCGGGCAAGGCACCGAAGGCTGCGGCGCCGAGCCACCCGAAGACCGCCGCCAGCATGAAGAAGAAGGGCAAGTAGGCCCAGAGCGGCTCTTGCGGCCGTGGCCCGCGTTGCGGGCGCGGTGCATGAATGGCCACCCGATTGCGCTTTGCCCACGCACCGTGTTCTTCCGGCGCCGTCACCCTCGGGTGACGGCGTTTTGCATTGTGCAGACCATTCGGCGCGTTTGCCGTATTTCCTTTATTGTTCGTGCTTTGGCCGCGTCGGCCGTTCCGTCCTTTCCGTTCTCTGATTCAAGGCTTATGTCGTCGACTCAACTGCGCGTCTTTCTGCTCTTTTCCGCTGGCTATTTCGTCTCCTATGTGTTCCGGGGCGTCAATCTCGGTTTTGCGCCGTTCATTACGCACGACCTCGGGCTGTCCGCCGCCGATCTCGGCGTGCTGACCAGTCTGTACTTTCTCGGTTTCGCGGGCGCGCAGATTCCGGCCGGCGTGCTGCTCGATCACTTCGGCGCACGCCGCGTGACGGCCGTCACGCTGCTGTTCGCAGCGCTCGGCATCTCGGTATTCGGCGCCGCGCAGAGCCTCGGCGTGATGATGGTGGGGCGGCTGCTGATCGGCGTCGGCGTGTCCGTGTGCCTCGGCGCCTCGTTCAAGGCGCTCGCGCAGCATTTCCCGGTGGCGCGTCTGCCGCTGATGAACGGGCTCGTGATGGCGATCGGCGGCTTCGGTGGCGTGATGGTCGGTTCGCCGCTCACGTGGGTGCTCGGCTTTGCGAGCTGGCGCTCGGTCTGCGTCGGACTCGGCGTGCTGACGGTGGTGGTCGCGCTCGCGCTGTGGACGCTCACGCCGGACGTCAAGGCAACGCATCGTCAGGCGAGCATCGGCGCGCAGTTCAAGGGCACCTTGCATATTCTGCGCAGCGCGGCGTTCTGGAAGATCGCGTCGTTCTCGGTCGTCACGCAGGGCGTTTTCTACGCGATGCAGTCGCTGTGGGTCGGCGCCTGGCTGCGCGACGTGCAGGGCTTCGAGCCGCACGAGGCGGCGGCGCTCGTGTCGATTCTCGGCTTCGCGATGATGGCCGGCTGCGTCGGCTTCGGCGCGGCGGCGCGCAGTCTCGAACGGCGCGGCATCTCGCTGTATGCGTTCTGCGGCATCGGCATGGCGCTTTACGTGCTCACGCAGTTGCTGATCATGTTCAAGGCGCCGCTGCCCGCGAGTCTGTTGTGGGCGGCTTACGGGATTTTCGGCGGGACCGGCATTCTGAGCTACGCCGTGATGGCGCGGCACTTCCCGGCGCAGATGATCGGCCGCGTGAACACCACGCTGACGCTGATCATCTTCCTGCTGATCTTCGGCTTCCAGATCGGCGTCGGTGCGGTGCTGTCGCACTGGCCGGCGAGCGGTGGACATTACCCGGCCATCGCACATTTGACCGCCTGGGAGATTCTGGTGGCGCTGCAGGTGCTGAGCGCGATCTGGTACGTGCTGCCGGGGCGCAAGCTGGCGCGGCCGGCCGAGGTGCATGCCGGGCAGGAAGCCTGAGCCGGCTGGCGGGGCTGTGTGTGGGGAGTGAATCTCGAGGTTTGGCCTCGTCGAAGTGACTGCGATTCGGGGCGCGCGAAGGCGCGCTCCTGAGGGCGCCAGGCGTTGCCGGATAAGGCTCCGGGCATCTTTCAACGGAGCCTCGCCGGATCGGCGTCTTATCTCGGATTTGGAGAGAAGGGCCGATTCAGGCTATAATTCCAAGGTTTGAGCTTATCAACCCGCACCCTAGCGCCTACCTCTCCCCTACCGTTCATCCGCCGCGCGCCATTGGTGTCGCAAGAAGGGCCCCGCACCCCGCCGAGCCGTCCACACAATGGACCCATCGCGCCCCTTGCAGCGTCACCGGCAGCACGCGAGCGAGTCTGCGCGCGCATCCACGATGTGTTTCGCTGCGGCTCGCAATCGGATAGACAGGTGGCAACAGGGTGTTCCCCCAAGGAGTCTCCCGTGTTGCCGTCATTTTCTCCCGCTCTACTCGCGCTCGCCGACGGCACGGTCTTTCGTGGTTATTCGATCGGCGCCCCCGGGCACACCATCGGTGAAGTCGTGTTCAACACCGCTATCACCGGCTATCAGGAAATCCTGACGGACCCGAGCTACGCGCGCCAGATCGTCACCCTCACGTATCCGCATATCGGCAACGTCGGCGTGAATGCCGAAGACGTCGAAGCGACGAAAGTCCATGCCGCCGGCCTGATCATTCGCGATCTGCCGGTTCTCGCGTCGAACTTCCGCATGGAGCGCACGCTCCAGCAATACCTGCAGGACGAAGGCGTGGTCGCCATCGCCGGCATCGATACCCGCAAGCTGACCCGCGTGCTGCGCGACAAGGGCGCGCAAAACGGCGCGATCCTTGCCGGCTCGGACGACGAAGCGAAGGCCATCGAGCTTGCGCGTTCATTCCCGGGCCTCGCCGGCATGGATCTCGCGAAGGTCGTGTCGACTGAGGCAAGCTACGAGTGGACCCGGACCGAATGGCGTCTGGGCACGGGCTACGGCGAGCAGATGGCGCCGAAGTACCGCGTCGTCGCATTCGATTACGGCGTCAAGCAGAACATCCTGCGCATGCTGGCCGAGCGCGGCTGCCACGTCACCGTGCTGCCGGCGCAAGCGAGCGCCGCCGACGCGCTGGCGCTCAACCCGGACGGCGTGTTCCTGTCGAACGGCCCCGGCGATCCGGAGCCGTGCGATTACGCGATCGCGGCGGCGCGCGAGCTGATCGAGCGCGGCATCCCGACTTTCGGCATCTGCCTCGGCCATCAGATCATGGGCCTCGCGGTCGGTGCCAAGACGATGAAGATGAAGACGGGCCACCACGGCGCGAATCACCCGGTCAAGGATCTCGACGACGGCCGCGTGGTCATCACGTCGCAGAACCACGGCTTCGCGGTCGACGCCGACACGCTGCCCGCCAACGCCCGCGCCACGCACGTTTCGCTGTTCGACGGCACGCTGCAGGGCTTCGCGCTGACCGACAAGCCGGCGTTCTGTTTCCAGGGCCACCCGGAAGCATCGCCGGGGCCGCACGACATCGCGTATCTGTTCGACCGCTTCACCGCGTTGATGGACGCGAAGCAGGGCGGCAGCAGCGCGGCGGCTTAACGGCACGCAAGGGCGGCGGGGCGTGCGTGACACTCCCGGCCGTCCGGCGCCACAGGGCTTCGCCAGGCGGTTCGGCAGCCCCCGAAGGCACGGCGGCAAGGCCGAACGACAGCCGGGCCGAACCCGGCAAGCCGCCCCAAGGTCCGCCGCATCGGGCAACGGGGGCGGCCGGGGCGCACGTGGAGCCAGCCGCACGAAACAGCGCGCAACGTGAAAACGGCGCGCGCCGACGGAAAGAATAGCAACCGGGTTGCATGGGACTGAAGTAAGGCGCTGAAGCGCCAACTCCAGTCGACACAGGAATACATTAGCGGGAGCGTTATGCCCAAGCGGACAGACATCAAGAGCATCCTCATCATCGGCGCGGGTCCGATTATCATCGGCCAGGCGTGCGAGTTCGATTACTCGGGCGCGCAGGCATGCAAGGCGCTGCGTGAGGAAGGCTACAAGGTCATTCTCGTCAACAGCAATCCGGCGACGATCATGACCGACCCGAACACGGCCGACGTGACCTACATCGAGCCGATCACGTGGGAAGTGGTCGAGCGCATCATCGCGAAGGAGCGCCCGGACGCGATCCTGCCGACGATGGGCGGACAGACCGCGCTGAACTGCGCGCTCGATCTGCACGCGCACGGCGTGCTGGAAAAGTACAAGGTCGAGCTGATCGGCGCGTCGCCGGAAGCGATCGACAAGGCGGAAGACCGCCAGAAATTCAAGGACGCGATGACCAAGATCGGCCTCGGTTCGGCCAAGTCGGGCACCGCGCATTCGATGGAAGAAGCGCTGCAGGTGCAGGCGAAGATCGCCGCGGAAACCGGCTCGGGCGGCTATCCGGTCGTGATCCGTCCGTCGTTCACGCTGGGCGGCTCGGGCGGCGGCATCGCCTACAACCGCGACGAGTTCGAAGAGATCTGCAAGCGCGGTCTCGACCTCTCGCCGACGCGCGAACTGCTGATCGAAGAGTCGCTGCTCGGCTGGAAAGAGTACGAGATGGAAGTGGTTCGCGACAAGGCGGACAACTGCATCATCGTCTGCTCGATCGAAAACCTCGACCCGATGGGCATCCACACCGGCGACTCGATCACGGTCGCGCCGGCGCAAACGCTCACCGACAAGGAATACCAGATCCTGCGTAACGCATCGCTTGCGGTGCTGCGCGAGATCGGCGTCGACACGGGCGGCTCGAACGTGCAGTTCTCGATCAATCCGAAAGACGGCCGGATGATCGTGATCGAAATGAATCCGCGTGTGTCGCGTTCGTCGGCGCTGGCCTCGAAGGCAACCGGCTTCCCGATCGCGAAGGTCGCGGCGAAGCTCGCGGTCGGCTATACGCTCGATGAGCTCAAGAACGAAATCACCGGCGGGCAGACCCCGGCCTCGTTCGAGCCGACGATCGACTACGTCGTCACGAAGATCCCGCGCTTCGCGTTCGAGAAATTCCGCGAAGCCGATTCGCGCCTGACCACGCAGATGAAGTCGGTCGGCGAAGTGATGGCGATCGGCCGCACGTTCCAGGAGTCGTTCCAGAAAGCGCTGCGCGGCCTCGAAGTCGGCGTCGACGGTCTCGACGAAAAGACCAGCCATCGCGACGAGATCATCCGCGAGATCGGCGAAGCCGGTCCGGACCGCATCTGGTATGTCGGCGACGCGTTCCGCATCGGCATGAGCGCGCAGGAAATTTTCGAAGAGACCGCGATCGACCCGTGGTTCCTCGCGCAGATCGAACAGATCATCCTGAAGGAAAAGGCGCTTGCAGGCCGCACGCTCGCGAGCCTTTCGAAGGACGAGCTGAAGTATCTGAAGCAGAGCGGTTTCTCGGACCGGCGTCTTGCCAAGCTGCTCGGCGCGAAGCCGGCGGACGTGCGCGCGCGCCGTATCGAGCTGAACGTGCGCCCGGTCTACAAGCGCGTCGACACCTGCGCGGCCGAATTCGCAACCAAAACTGCCTACATGTACTCGACCTACGAGGAAGAGTGCGAAGCGAATCCGACCAGCAACAAGAAGATCATGGTGCTCGGCGGCGGGCCTAACCGGATCGGCCAGGGTATCGAGTTCGACTACTGCTGCGTGCATGCCGCGCTCGCGATGCGCGAAGACGGCTATGAAACGATCATGGTCAACTGCAACCCGGAAACCGTCTCGACCGACTACGACACGTCCGACCGTCTGTACTTCGAATCGCTGACGCTTGAAGACGTGCTCGAAATCGTCGACAAGGAAAAGCCGGTCGGCGTGATCGTGCAGTACGGCGGTCAGACGCCGCTGAAGCTCGCGCTCGATCTCGAGGCGAACGGCGTGCCGATCATCGGCACCTCGCCGGACATGATCGATGCGGCCGAAGACCGCGAGCGTTTCCAGAAGCTGCTGCAGGACCTCGGTCTGCGCCAGCCGCCGAACCGCACCGCGCGCGCCGAAGACGAAGCGCTCAAGCTCGCCGACGAAATCGGCTATCCGCTCGTCGTGCGTCCGTCGTACGTGCTGGGCGGCCGTGCGATGGAAATCGTCCACGAGCCGCGCGACCTCGAACGCTATATGCGCGAGGCCGTCAAGGTGTCGAACGACTCGCCGGTGCTGCTCGACCGCTTCCTGAACGATGCGATCGAATGCGACGTCGATTGCATTTCGGACGGCGAGGCCGTGTTTATCGGCGGCGTGATGGAGCACATCGAACAGGCCGGCGTGCACTCGGGCGACTCGGCCTGCTCGCTGCCGCCGTATTCGCTGTCGAAGGCGACCGTCGCCGAACTGAAGCGTCAGACCGCCGCGATGGCGAAGGCGCTCAACGTGGTCGGTCTGATGAACGTGCAGTTTGCGATCCAGCAGGTGCCCCAGGCAGACGGTTCGAAGGAAGACATCATTTACGTGCTCGAAGTCAATCCGCGCGCGTCGCGCACGGTGCCGTACGTGTCGAAGGCAACGAGCCTGCCGCTCGCAAAGATCGCGGCGCGCGCGATGGTCGGCCAGAAGCTCGCCGCGCAAGGCGTGACGAAGGAAGTCGAGCCGCCGTACTTCAGCGTGAAGGAAGCGGTGTTCCCGTTCGTCAAGTTCCCGGCGGTCGACCCGGTGCTCGGACCTGAAATGCGTTCGACCGGCGAAGTGATGGGCGTCGGCCAGACCTTCGGCGAGGCGCTGTTCAAGTCGCAGCTCGCGGCGGGTTCGCGTCTGCCGGAATCGGGCACGGTGCTCCTGACCGTGATGGACGCCGACAAGCCGAAGGCCGTCGAAGTCGCGCGCATGCTGCACGAGCTTGGCTATCCGATCGTCGCGACCAAGGGCACGGCTGCCGCGATCGAAGCGGCCGGCGTGCCGGTCAAGGTCGTCAACAAGGTGAAGGACGGCCGTCCGCACATCGTCGACATGATCAAGAACGGCGAGATCGCACTCGTCTTCACGACCATCGACGAAACGCGCGCGGCGATCGCCGATTCTCGTTCGATCCGCATGAGCGCGCAGGCGAACAAGGTCACGTACTACACGACGATGTCGGGCGCGCGCGCGGCGGTGGAGGGCCTTCGTTATCTGAAGAACCTGGAAGTCTATGATTTACAAGGACTCCATGCTCGCCTAAACTAAGGCTTCGACTACCTGTTCAAGATGTAAGTGCCGCGGTTAAGCGGCGTTCCGCAGGTGCTGCGGCCCGGGGTCTGTCCACGGGCGGCGGCTTTCGCGGAATGCACTTAACCGCGGTGATTTTTTTTACGGCCGTTTTTTGCCTCCAGAGTTGTTTATGAGCACTATTCCATTGACGAAGCGCGGCGCAGACATGCTGCGCGATGAATTGCAGCGCCTGAAATCGGTTGAACGTCCGGCCGTGATCAACTCGATCGCGGAAGCGCGCGCCCAGGGCGATCTGTCGGAAAACGCGGAATACGACGCTGCGAAGGAAAAGCAGGGCTTCATCGAAGGCCGCATCGCCGAAATCGAGTCGAAGCTCGCGGGCGCGCAGGTCATCGATCCGTCGCAAGTGGAAGCGGACGGGCGCGTGGTGTTCGGCGCGACGCTCGAGCTCGAAGATCTCGATTCGGGTGCGTCGGTCAAGTACCAGATCGTCGGCGACGACGAAGCGGACATCGACCACGGCCTGATCTCGATCAGCTCGCCGATCGCGCGCGCGCTGATCGGCAAGTCGGAAGGCGACGTCGCTTCGGTGCAGGCGCCGGGCGGCGTGCGCGAATACGAAATCATCGCGGTCAGCTACGTGTGAGGGTGGCGCTGGTGTCCGTGATACCGCATCGATTTTTCCGTCTTCTGACTGTGGTGTGGGTCGGCAGTCTGCTGACTATCGGCTATGCCGTGGCGCCCGTGCTGTTCACGACGCTCGACCGGATGACGGCGGGCGCTGTCGCGGCGCAGCTGTTTCGCATTCAGGGCGTGCTTGGCGTGGTATGCGGCATTTTGCTGCTCGGTCTCGCCAATCTGCTGGTTCGGCGCGGCAGCGCGGCGTATCGCCGCGCGCGCTGGCTGATCGCCGGCATGCTCGTGTGCGTGCTGGTGGGATATTTCGCGCTGCAGCCGTTCATGAATGCGTTGCGTATTGCCGCGCAGCAAGCGGGCAGCGACGTCGGCCATTCGGTTTATGCGACGCGCTTTGGCATCCTGCACGGCGTCTCGAGCCTGTTTTATCTGGTCGAGAGCCTGCTTGGTGTTGCGCTCGTGTGGTTGTTGCCGGCGAACGCCGGTTCGACGGCGGCGGAAGAGGGCGCTTGCGGTGCCGGGCGGAAGGTGGCGGGCTGAGGCTCGTGTGCGACTGATCGTCGCTTTGCCGGGTTTTATTTGCCGCTGCTTCGTTTTGCTCGCGGTTGTCCGCGTCGTTACCGTATGTTAATCGCCTGCTAACGGATGGCTGAGCCGGCAGTGTTTTCTGCCCGGTTGGCCGGGGCGCCAGCCATCGTGCCTTCAGTCATTCAATTCCGATAGCTCGCTGCATAAGGTGCGGACCAAATCCGCACCTTCCACCACCGCTTATTTCGACGACTGATGCGAGCGCTTCGCGCTGGTTTGGCGCTTCTTCGCGCGCTTGATGTTGCCGCCTTGCGTGACGCGCTCGTTGCCGCGCACGAGCACGGCCTTCGCTCTCGGTTTGCGCATCGGCACTTCGGTCGGTTTGACGACCTTGACGACGCGCGGCGCTCGTCCTTTGGCCGGCTTCGCTTCAACGGCGGCTTCGCGGGCGCTGGGCAATGCGCCGCGTTTTGCTTTCGCCGCCGGTTGCGCCGCCTCCGGCTTCCAGATCACGAGCAGTTTGCCGATATGCTGGATCGGCGCGGCGTTCAGCTCGTCGCAGATCTGTTCGTAGACGGCAATGCGTTCCTCGCGTTCGTCGCCGAACACGCGGATCTTGATGAGCTCATGAGCGGCCAGGTGGACCTTGATCTCGGCGAGCACAGCATCGGTCAAGCCTTCGGCGCCGACGAGCACGACCGGTTTGAGCGCGTGAGCCTGGGAGCGCAATTCGGCGCGTTGGTCGGAAGAGACTTTAAGAGCTGGCATGGAAAGTGGGAGACTCGACTAAAATGGCGGCTCCTGCGTTTTCGCCCGGTCGGCGAACGACTCGGACAGTTTGATTCGGCAGGACGCGCGTCAGAACAACAGAATCGCGGATGGCCGCCAGTTTGGCGGGGCCGCGCGAATTAACCGCGTATTATCCCCTAAAGCGCGACACGACGCAGCAAGAGTTCAATCTTTAATGGCAAAAAACAAGTTCAATACCGCGTGGCTGCATGACCACATCAACGACCCGTACGTCAAAATGGCGCAGCGGGAAGGTTATCGCGCCCGCGCGGCCTACAAGCTCAAGGAAATCGACGAGCAGGACAAGCTGATCCGTCCGGGGCAGGTGATCGTCGATCTCGGTTCCTCGCCGGGCAGCTGGAGCCAGTACGCGCGCAACAAGCTCGCGGGCGGCACCCAGCGCAACGCGGAACGCGAGGGCGGCATCGACGGCACGATTATCGCTCTCGACATCTTGCCGATGGAGCCCGTCGCCGACGTCCACTTCATTCAAGGCGACTTCCGCGAGGAGTCGGTGCTGGTTCAGCTCGAAGAATTGGTCGGCGCGCGCCAGGTAGACCTTGTAATTTCGGATATGGCGCCCAACCTGTCCGGAGTGGCGGTGGCGGATGCCGCGCGGATCGAGCATTTGTGCGATCTCGCGCTGGAATTCTCGCAGAATCACCTGAAACCGGATGGTGCCCTTTTAGTCAAGTGCTTTCATGGCAGCGGTTACAGCCAGATTGTCGAAAAGTTCAAGCGCCAGTTCAAGGTGGTAGCGGCCCGCAAGCCGAAAGCGTCGCGGGACAAGTCGTCAGAAACGTTTATTTTGGGTAAGCATCTGAAGCGTCCCGCATAGGGCGCTGCCGGATCGTTCCACCCCTGCCGTTAAAGAGCCTGAAGTGCCGGAAAACGGCGTCGTCACGGCCCGCTACGCTATTTCCGTGGTAGCGAAACCTTATGGCAGGGGGCTGCGGACTGGATTAGAATGCTTTCGTGGTGCCGCAAGGCAAATGTAGGCGCCCGTCTAAGTGAAGGAGTGGTGCTTTGAACAACAATATGTTTTCGAAGGCAGCAGTGTGGCTGGTGATCGCACTGGTGCTGTTTACGGTGTTCAAGCAGTTCGACAAGCCCCGTGTCCAGGAAGGCGTTTCCTATTCGCAGTTCATGGACGACGCGAAGAACGGCAAAGTCAAGAACGTCATTGTCCAGGGGCGGAACCTCACGGTCACTCCAGCAGACGGCCAGAAATACCAGATCGTGTCGCCCGGCGACATCTGGATGGTCGGCGATCTGATGAAGTACGGCGTACAGGTGAGCGGCAAGGCTGACGACGAACCCAATGCACTGATGTCCGTGCTGTATTACCTCGGGCCGACGATCCTGATCATCGGTTTCTGGTTCTACATGATGCGACAGATGCAGGGGGGCGGCAAAGGCGGGGCCTTCTCGTTCGGCAAGTCGCGCGCGCGGCTGATCGACGAGAACAACAACGCGATCAATTTCACCGACGTCGCCGGCTGCGACGAAGCCAAGGAAGAAGTGTCGGAACTGGTCGACTTCCTGCGCGATCCGCAGAAATTCCAGAAGCTCGGTGGCCGCATTCCGCGTGGTGTGCTGCTGGTTGGCCCGCCGGGAACCGGTAAGACGTTGCTTGCGCGCGCCATTGCTGGCGAAGCGAAAGTGCCGTTCTTCAGCATCTCGGGTTCGGACTTCGTTGAAATGTTCGTCGGTGTCGGTGCGGCTCGGGTGCGCGATATGTTCGAACAGGCGAAGAAGCACGCGCCGTGTATCGTGTTCATCGACGAAATCGACGCGGTCGGTCGCCATCGCGGCGCCGGCATGGGCGGCGGCAACGACGAACGTGAGCAGACGCTGAACCAGATGCTCGTCGAGATGGACGGCTTCGAGGCGAACTCGGGTGTCATCGTGATCGCGGCCACGAACCGCTCGGATGTGCTCGACAAGGCGCTGCTGCGTCCGGGCCGTTTCGACCGCCAGGTGTATGTGGGTCTGCCCGATATCCGCGGTCGCGAGCACATCATGAAGGTGCATCTGCGCAAGGTGCCGATCTCGAACGACGTCGACGCCGCAGTGATCGCGCGTGGCACGCCGGGCTTTTCGGGCGCCGATCTGGCGAACCTCGTGAACGAAGCGGCTTTGTTCGCGGCACGCCGTGGCAAGCGTATCGTCGAAATGACCGACTTCGAAGACGCGAAGGACAAAATCTTCATGGGTCCGGAGCGCAAGTCGGCCGTGATCCGCGAGGAGTCCAAGCGTGCAACGGCTTATCACGAATCGGGCCACGCAGTGATCGCGAAGCTGTTACCGAAGGCCGATCCGGTGCACAAGGTCACGATCATTCCGCGCGGTCGTGCGCTTGGCGTGACGTGGCAGTTGCCGGAGCATGACAACGAAACGTATTCGAAGGACTATCTGCTCGATCGTCTCGCGATCCTGTTCGGTGGCCGCGTTGCCGAAGAGCTGTTCCTGAACCTGATCAGCACGGGCGCATCGGACGACTTCAACAAGGCGACGCAGACGGCTCGCGCGATGGTGGCGCGCTTCGGCATGACCGACGCGCTCGGACCGATGGTCTACGTTGACGACGAAAACGACGCCTCGCCGTTTGGCCGCGGTTTCACGCGAACCATTTCGGAAGCGACGCAGCAGAAGGTCGACGCGGAAATCCGCCGTGTGCTCGACGAGCAGTACACCCTCGCACGGCGTCTGCTGGAAGAGAACCGCGATAAGGTCGAGGCGATGACCGCCGCGCTGATGGAGTGGGAAACGATCGACGCAGATCAGATCAACGACATCATGGCAGGTCGTCCGCCGCGTTCGCCGAAGAGTTCTCCGCCGTCGGCGGGCGATACCTCGTCGGGCGGCAGTCCGGGCACCGAGGTCAAGCCGGGTAGCGCGACCGCGCCGGCCTGATCGGCAGCCAGTAGAAAGTGCGGGCCGGTGTGTAGCACACCGGCCCGTTTTGCATTTATCCGTTCTATGTGAAGCACCGCTGCGTGTCGAAAGTCGATTCCTCTTCCGTTCTTCTTCCGGAGCCGCTGCAATGCGGCCGCTTCACGCTGACCTTTGAACGCCCGTTGGTCATGGGCATTCTGAACGTCACGCCCGATTCGTTTTCCGACGGCGGCAAGTACACGATTCGCGACGACGCGCTGCGCCAGGCCGAGCGCATGATGCTCGATGGCGCGGACATCATCGATATTGGCGGTGAATCGACGCGGCCGGGCGCGCCGCCGGTGTCGCTCGACGAGGAGCTGGAACGCGTGCTGCCGCTCGTCGAACAATTGCGCGGCGCGAACGTGCCCTTGTCGGTCGATACCTACAAGCCGGAAGTGATGCGCCACGCATTGAGCGCGGGCGCCGACCTGATCAACGACATCTGGGGCTTCCGGATGCCCGGCGCGATCGACGCCGTGCGCGACGGCAACTGCGGTCTTTGTGTGATGCATATGCTCGGTGAGCCGCAAACCATGCAGCTCGGCGAGCCCGAATATGATGATGTCGTCAGCGAGGTGCGCGCCTTCCTCGAAGAACGCGTAACAGCGCTGGAGCAGGCGGGGGTTGCGCGTGCGCGCATCAGCGTCGACCCCGGTTTCGGTTTTGGTAAGGCGGTCGTCGAGCACAACTACGCGCTGCTCGCGCATTTGCGCGACACGGCCCCACGGGCCGCGTCGCCGTATCCGATTCTCGCGGGTGTCTCGCGCAAGTCGATGATCGGCGCCGTGGTCGGGCGCCCGGCATCGGAGCGCGTGGCCGGCAGTATCGCCGCGGCCGTGTGCGCGGCCGAGCGGGGCGCCGCGATTCTGCGCGTGCATGACGTCGCGCAAACAGTCGATGCATTGAAAGTCTGGGCCACCCTGCGCGACGCGGCGAACGCGAGCCGCGTCCGCAGTTGAACTCACAGTAATAGGGAGAGTGATAAAGCATGGCACGTCGTTACTTCGGAACGGACGGAATTCGAGGCAAGGTCGGCGAAGGGCCCATTACGCCGGAATTCGTGTTGCGGCTTGGCTACGCGGCCGGCAAGGTACTCGCGGGTGCGGACCACTGGGCCAAAACCGGCACGCGGCCAACGGTGTTGATCGGCAAGGACACGCGCGTGTCCGGCTATATGCTCGAAGCGGCGCTCGAATCGGGCTTTTCGGCGGCCGGCGTCGACGTGATGCTGGCCGGCCCGATGCCGACGCCCGGCATCGCCTACCTCACGCGCGCGCTGCGGCTTGCGGCGGGCGTGGTCATCAGCGCATCGCACAACCCGTACTACGACAACGGCATCAAGTTTTTCTCGGCCGACGGCAACAAGCTGCCGGACGACGTCGAGGCGCAGATCGAGGAGCAGCTCGAATTGCCGCTTGCTTGCGCGTCTTCCGAACGGCTCGGCAAGGCGCGGCGTCTCGACGACGCCGCAGGGCGCTATATCGAGTTCTGCAAGAGCACGTTCCCGGCCGCGTACGATTTGCGCGGCATGAAGCTCGTCGTCGATTGCGCGCATGGCGCCGCGTACGATATCGCGCCGCACGTCTTCCACGAACTCGGCGCCGAAGTGATCCCGATCGGCGTCGCGCCGAACGGCTTCAACATCAACGATGGCGTCGGCGCGACCGCGCCCGACGCGCTGGTGCGCGCGGTGCGCGCCAATCATGCCGATCTCGGCATCGCGCTCGACGGCGACGCCGACCGTCTGCAGGTCGTGGACGCGGCCGGCCGCCTCTACAACGGCGACGAACTGCTCTACGTGCTGGTCAAGGACCGCATCGCGACCGCCGGCAACGTGGAAGGCGCGGTCGGCACGCTGATGACCAATATGGCCGTCGAGGTCGCGCTGCGCAACGCCGGCGTGAAGTTCGTGCGCGCGGCGGTCGGCGACCGCTACGTGCTCGAGCAGTTGCGCGAGCATGGCTGGCAGCTCGGCGCGGAAGGCTCGGGCCATATCCTGTCGCTCGATCGCCATTCGACCGGCGACGGGATCGTCTCGGCGCTGCTCGTGCTCGCGGCGATGCAGCGCAGCGGCAAATCGCTCGCCGAGCTGCTCGATGGCGTCAAGCTGTTCCCGCAGAAACTCATCAATGTGCGCATGAAGCCGGACGCGGACTGGAAGGGCAGCGCGGCGATCCGCGGCGCGATCAAGTCGGCTGAAGGTGCGCTCGATGGCCATGGCCGCGTGCTGATCCGCGCGTCGGGCACGGAGCCGGTGCTGCGTGTGATGGTCGAGGCGCAAAATGCCGACGACGCCGTCCAGCATGCGGAAGCGATTGCCGAGACGGTGAGGACGGCGACGGCTTGAGCCACACGTGAGCGGCGGGGCGAGGGTAACGACGTCCCGCCGCCAGTCCTGTCTCTACCGCCGGGCAGCCAAAGCACGAGCGCGGAAGACGTCCTTATCCACTGGAACGCATCGAACGCATCAAGCTCGCCGAACGCCCGAACGCCCGAACGCCCGAACGCCCGAACGCCCGAACGCCCGAACGCCCGAACGCGCCGAATGCACCGCAACGCGCCCGCCCGGCAAAATCCCCCTCACCTCGCCATCCCGCCAAAAACCAGCACAACCCGCCCGATCAAAAAGCGACCATAAATTCCCCCATCTCACCTCGCGCAAACGTTCGCGCCCCATCTTTTTTCGCCTAATCTACAAGGCGATGCAGCCCGCATCGTCAGAGCGCCGGTTTATCCGTTTCAGCACCTTTCGCACAGTAATATGACTGTCACATCCGTTTCACGGTCAGTCATTGTTTTGTCATAAAGAGACCCTAAGCTTCGCGGTGTTCGTGTTCCACGCTCATACCGCTCACACCTTGGAGGTCTCATGAAATTGATGCAAACCGTGTTCGCTGGCGTCGCTGGCGCGCTCTTCGCTATGGCAGCGCAAGCCGCAGACATCACCGGCGCGGGCAGCACCTTCGCAGCACCGATCTACACGAAGTGGGCCGACGCTTACCAGAAGTCGGGCGGCGGCAAGGTTAACTACCAGGGCATCGGCTCGGCCGGCGGCGTGAAGCAGATCGTCGCGAAGACCGTCGACTTCGCCGGTTCGGACGCTCCGCTGAAGGACGACGAACTCGCGAAAGAAGGCCTGTTCCAGTTCCCGACGGTGGTCGGCGGCGTGGTGCCGGCGGTCAACGTGCCGGGCGTGAAGCCGGGCGAACTGACGCTGTCGGGCGCAGTGCTCGGCGACATCTACCTCGGCAAGGTCAAGAAGTGGAACGACCCGGCGATCGCCGCGCTGAACCCGAAGGTCAAGCTGCCGGATCTGGACATCGCCGTGGTTCGCCGCGCCGACGGTTCGGGCACCAGCTTCATCTGGACGAACTACCTGTCGAAGGTCAACCCGGAATGGAAGTCGAAGGTCGGTGAAGGCACCACGGTCAACTGGCCGACCGGCACGGGCGGCAAGGGCAACGACGGCGTCGCGGCATTCGTGCAGCGTCTGCCGGGCTCGATCGGCTATGTCGAGTGGGCGTACGCGAAGCAGAACCACATGAACTACGTCGCGATGAAGAACGAATCGGGCGCAGTGGTTCAGCCGGAAACCGAAACGTTCAAGGCAGCGGCTGCTGGCGCTGACTGGTCGAAGTCGTTCTACCAGATCCTGACGAACGAGCCGGGCAAGAACGCATGGCCGATCGTCGGCGCGACGTTCGTGCTGCTGCACACGGCGCAGGACAAGCCGGCGCAAGGCACGGAAACGCTGAAGTTCTTCGACTGGGCGTTCAAGAACGGCGGCCAGGCTGCTGACGACCTCGACTATATCTCGCTGCCGCCGTCGGTCGTGTCGGAAATCCGCACGCAGTGGAAGCAGAAGGTGAAGGACGCAGCAGGCAAGCCGATCGCCGACTAAGCGACCGTCCAGCCTTGCCCCGGCGCGGCGGTTTAGCCGCGCCAGAGCCTTACATTGGCCGTCCTCGCGAGAGGACGGCCAATGGCATTAACCCGGCATTCGCCACCGCGTCACCGGCTGCGCCCAGCGTGCGGTCCGGCAACTGGAACAGCTTCAACAGGTCACTCAGGCTCCCATGTCCGATATTCATCTAGCGTCCGGCACGAGCCGGGCCACCCCGCCTGGCAGCGCGTCTCAGCAGAAGGCGCCTGGCCGCTCCGGCGACGTGATCTTCGGCGGCCTGGCTCGGCTGGCCGCCGTCGTTACGCTGCTGTTGCTCGGTGGCATCATCGTTTCGCTGATCATTTCCTCGTTGCCGTCGATCCGGGAATTCGGTCTTTCCTTCCTGTGGACAGCGGTCTGGGATCCACCTAGCAAGCAGTTCGGCGCACTCGTGCCGATCTACGGCACCATCGCCACCTCGCTCATCGCTCTCATCATCGCGGTGCCGGTCAGCTTCGGCATCGCGCTTTTCCTTACCGAACTTTCGCCCGCCTGGCTGCGCCGCCCGCTCGGCATCGCGATCGAGCTGCTCGCCGCGATTCCGTCGATCGTGTACGGCATGTGGGGCCTGCTCGTGTTCGCGCCGATCTTCGCGACGTGGTTCCAGAAACCGCTCGGCGCGGTGCTCGGCGGCATCCCGTTCGTCGGCGCGCTGTTCGCGGGCCCGCCGATCGGCATCGGTATTCTGTGCGCGGGCGTGATTCTCGCGATCATGATCATTCCGTACATCGCCTCGGTCATGCGCGACGTGTTCGAAGTCACGCCGGTGCTGCTCAAGGAGTCGGCGTACGGTATCGGCTGCACGACGTGGGAAGTGATGTGGAAGATCGTGCTGCCGTTCACGAAGACCGGCGTGATCGGCGGCGTGATGCTCGGCCTCGGCCGCGCGCTCGGCGAGACCATGGCGGTCACGTTCGTGATCGGCAACACCAACCTGCTCGACAATATTTCGCTGTTTTCGCCGGGCAACAGCATCACGTCGGCGCTCGCCAACGAGTTCGCGGAAGCGGACCCAGGCCTGCATACGTCGGCGCTGATGGAACTCGGCCTGATCCTGTTCGTGATTACATTCATCGTGCTGTCGATTTCGAAGATCATGTTGCTTCGTCTTGAGAAAGGGGAGGGTGCGAAATGAGCGAGTCCTCTCTGAACATGCCGGGTCTGCGCGACGCGGCAACCCTGGAAGCGATGCGCACGCGTCTGCAAGGACGCCGCCGCGTGAAGAACGCGATTGCGCTGACCTGCTCGCTCGCCGCGATGGCGTTCGGTCTGCTGTGGCTCGTGTGGATTCTGTACACGACGCTGCGCCTCGGTATCGGCGGGCTGTCGATCGAGCTGTTCACGCAGTCGACGCCGCCGCCGAACACCGACGGCGGCGGTCTCGCCAACGCGATCGTCGGCAGCCTGATGCTGGTCGCGCTCGCGACCTTCGTCGGCACGCCGATCGGCATCATGGCCGGCGTCTATCTCGCCGAATACGGCCAGAGGGGCTGGCTCGCGAACGTGACGCGCTTCATCAACGACATCCTGCTGTCGGCGCCGTCGATCGTGATCGGTCTGTTCGTCTACGCGCTCGTCGTCGCAAAGATGGGCCACTTCAGCGGTTGGGCCGGCGTGCTCTCGCTCGCGCTGCTGCAGATTCCGATCGTGATCCGCACGACCGAGAACATGCTGAAGCTCGTGCCGAACGCGATGCGCGAAGCGGCCTTCGCACTCGGCACGCCGAAGTGGAAGATGGTGCTGTCGATCACGCTGAAGGCGTCGATCGCGGGTATCGTGACCGGTGTGCTGCTCGGGGTCGCGCGGATTGCCGGCGAAACCGCGCCGCTGCTCTTCACCGCGCTGTCGAACCAGTTCTTCTCGGTCGATATGAGCCAGCCGGTCGCGAACCTGCCGGTCACGATCTACAAGTTTGCGATGAGCCCGTTCGCGCAGTGGCAATCGCTCGCGTGGGCCGGCGTCTTCCTGATCACGCTCGCGGTGCTCGGACTGAACATCCTCGCGCGCACGATCTTTTCGAACAAGTAATGGGCGGAGTGAATCCGATGAACATGGCAGAAACCCAACTCAATCCGATCGGGCACGTGAGCGCGCCCGCCGGCTCCGACCCCGAACAAAGCGGCCAGGCGCATGCGCCGGCGCGTCCGAAGATCGAGGTCAACGACCTGAACTTCTTCTACGGCAAGTATCACGCGCTGAAGAACATCAATCTGCAGATTCCCGAAGGCAAGGTGACCGCGTTCATCGGTCCGTCGGGCTGCGGCAAGTCCACGCTGCTGCGCACCTTCAACAAGATGTACGCGCTCTATCCGGAGCAGCGCGCCGAAGGCGAAATCCTGATGGACGGCGAAAACCTGCTGACCACGCGCCGCGATATCTCGCTGCTGCGCGCGCGCATCGGCATGGTGTTCCAGAAGCCGACGCCGTTCCCGATGTCGATCTACGACAACATCGCGTTCGGCGTGAAGATGTTCGAAACGCTGTCGCGCTCGGAAATGGACGACCGCGTCGAATGGGCGCTCACGAAGGCGGCGCTGTGGAACGAAGTGAAGGACAAGCTCGGCCAGAGCGGCTACGGTCTGTCGGGCGGCCAGCAGCAGCGTCTGTGCATCGCGCGCGGCATCGCGATCCGCCCCGAGGTGCTGCTGCTCGACGAGCCGTGCTCGGCGCTCGACCCGATCTCGACGGGCCGCATCGAAGAGCTGATCGCGGAGTTGAAGAGCGACTACACGGTCGTGATCGTCACGCACAACATGCAGCAGGCGGCCCGCTGTTCGGACTACACTGCCTACATGTACCTTGGTGAACTGATCGAATTCGGCGACACCGAAAAGATCTTCATCAAGCCGGTCCGCAAGGAAACCGAGGACTACATCACGGGCCGCTTCGGCTAATCAGCCGGGCAATACAACGGAGTACGACATGTCCGATAAACATCTGTCCAGCCAGTTCGATGCCGATCTGAACCTCGTTTCGTCGAAGGTGCTCGAAATGGGCGGTCTCGTCGAATCGCAGATCGTCAACGCGATGCAGGCGCTCAACGAATTCGACCTCGACATCGCCGAGCAGGTGATCGCCGCCGAAGACCGTCTGAACAGGATGGAAGTCGAGATCGACGAGGAGTGCAGCAACATCATCGCGCGCCGCCAGCCGGCCGCGCGCGACCTGCGCCTCCTGATCGCGATCTCGAAGACCATCACGAACCTCGAGCGCGCCGGCGACGAGGCCGAGAAGATCGCGAAGCGCACCAAGCGCCTGATGGAAGACGGCGCGTCGCGCACGATCAACATCGCCGAGATCAAGCTTTCGGGCGAGATGGCCGTGTCGATCCTGCGCCGCGCGCTCGACGCGTTCGCGCGTCTCGATACGGTTGCCGCCGCGCAGATCGTGCGCGACGACAAGGCGATCGACGAGGAATTCCGCGCCTTCGTGCGCAAGCTGATTTCCTACATGACCGAAGATCCGCGTTCGATCTCGGTGGGCCTCGACTTCCTGTTCATCGCCAAGGCGATCGAGCGGATCGGCGACCACGCGAAGAACATCGCCGAATTCATCATTTACATCGTGAAGGGCACCGACGTGCGGCATCAGTCGCGCGATACGCTCGAACGCGAAGCACTCAGCTAATCCAGAGATAAGGAACAGAGGTGCCGATGCCCAGCAGCATTCTCGTCATTGAAGATGAGCCAGCCATTTCCGAACTGATTTCGGTCAATCTTCAACACGCCGGACATTGCCCGATTCGCGCGTACAACGCGGAGCAGGCGCACAACCTGATCAGCGACGTACTGCCCGACCTCGTGCTGCTCGACTGGATGTTGCCGGGTAAATCGGGAATTTCGTTCGCACGCGACCTGCGCAACAACGAGCGCACGAAGCATATCCCGATCATCATGCTGACCGCGCGCGGCGACGAGCAGGACAAGGTGCTCGGCCTCGAGATCGGCGCGGACGACTACGTGACGAAGCCGTTTTCGCCGAAGGAACTGATGGCGCGCATCAAGGCGGTGCTGCGCCGCCGCGCGCCGCAGCTGACCGAAGACGTGGTTGCGATCAACGGCCTCAAGCTCGATCCGGCTACGCATCGCGTCGCCGCCCACGCGGAAGGCAGCGAGATCAAGCTCGATCTCGGCCCGACCGAATTCCGCCTGCTGCACTTCTTCATGACCCACCCGGAGCGCGTGCACAGCCGCACGCAACTGCTCGATCAGGTCTGGGGCGACCACGTGTTCGTCGAGGAACGCACCGTCGACGTGCATATCAAGCGCCTGCGCGCGGCTCTCAAGCCCGCCGGTTGCGATGCTATGATTGAAACCGTACGCGGCAGCGGCTACCGGCTGGCGAAGAGCGCCTGATAGCCGCGGCGGTGCGCGGCGCCGCCACTCCCTCCTGCGCCGTATTTTCTCTTCGATCGCTAGACCATGAACATCATCTGGGCGCGCTCCATCGTGTCGGTCGTGCTGCTGGCTGTTCTGTGCGCGGTGGTCGGCGCACTGGTGAACGTCAAGGCGGGCCTCGCTCTCGCGATCATCCTGCTGCTCGCGCAGAGCATCTTCAGTACTTTCCACAAGCAGCGCCTGTGGCGTCTGCTCGACGCGCCGGTGTACGGCGAAGTGCCGAGCGCTCCCGGCATCTGGGGCGAAATCTACTATCGTCTGCACAAGCTCGCGAAGCGCTGGCACGCCCAGGTGCGCCAGGTCGAGCAGCAGCATTCGCGTTTCATCCAGGCGATCCAGGCCTCGCCGAACGGCGTCGCGATGCTCGACGATCACGATCAGATCGAATGGTGCAACGCGATTTCCGAAAGCCACTTCGGGCTCGACGCGAAGCGCGATCTGCGCCAGCACATCACGCATCTGGTGCGTCATCCGGATTTCGTGCACTACCTCAATTCGCATCGTTACGAGGAAATGCTGATCATGCGCGGCATGGGCGAAAAGCGCCAGAACGTGCTGTCGGTGCAGGTGTTTCCGTACGGCGACAACCGCAAGCTCGTGCTCTCGCAGGACATCACCGAGCTCGAACGCACCGACGCGATGCGGCGCGACTTCGTCGCCAACGTCTCGCATGAACTGAAGACGCCGCTCACGGTGCTGTCCGGTTTTCTCGAAACGATGCGCGAGCTGCCGCTCGGCGAGGCCGAACGCGCGCGCTATCTCGAGCTGATGGAGCAGCAGGCGTCACGTATGCGCCATATCGTCAACGATCTGCTCGTGCTCGCGAAGCTCGAGGGCGACAACAAGTCGCCGAGCGATCACATGATCGACATGCGCGCGGTGTTGCGGCATCTGCGGGACGATGCGGACAGTCTGTCGAGCGACCATCACCGCATCGTCTTCGAGGTCGACGAAGAGCTGACCGTCACCGGCGTCGAAACCGAGCTGTTCAGCGCGCTCGGCAATCTCGTGACGAATGCGATCCGCTATACGCCGGACGGCGGCACGATCAAGGTGAACTGGCGCTCGGTGGGCGGCCATGCGGTGTTCTCGGTCACGGACAGCGGTCTCGGCATTCCGGCCGCCGATATTCCGCGGATCACCGAGCGCTTCTATCGCGTCGATCGCAGCCGCTCGCGCGACACCGGCGGCACGGGCCTCGGTCTCGCGATCGTCAAGCACGTGTTGCAGCGCCACGATGCGCAGCTCGACGTGAAGAGCGAGGAAGGGCGCGGCAGCACGTTCACGGTGCGCTTTCCGGTGTATCGCACGGCACGCTGCCAGGCGGCGCCGGTTTGAGTGCGGCAGCGGCCATGAAATAAAAAAACCGCCTTCTTCAGGCGGTTTTTTTATTTGCGCTTCGTCGGCTTCATCGAGGCGCGCGCCATTGTCGCGCACACCTCGAAAACACAACGGCTATGCGCAGAACTTCGCGAGCAGACTCATCTGCGCATTGCGCGACGACTTGCCCGGCCGGCGCCGGCGATAGTGTCCGTCGCTTTGCATGAGCCACGCGGACTGGTTGTCGCCGAGAAACGCCGACAGCCCTTCCGCGATCACGCGCCGCTTCAGGCGCCGGTTATTGACCGGGAACGCGACTTCGACGCGGCGGAACAGGTTGCGATCCATCCAGTCGGCGCTCGACAGATAGACCTGCTCCTTGCCGTCGTCGTAGAAGTAGTAGGTGCGATGGTGTTCGAGGAAGCGCCCGACGATCGAGCGCACCGTGATGTTCTCCGAAAGTCCCGCCACGCCGGGCTGCAGCGAGCATACGCCGCGCACGATCAGATCGATCTTCACGCCGGCCTGCGACGCCTCGTACAGCTCGGCGATCACGGTCGGCTCCAGCAGCGCGTTCATCTTCGCGACGATGCGCGCCTTCTTGCCGGCGCGCGCATGCTCGGCTTCCTTGCGGATCGACTCGACGAGCTTCGGGTGCAGCGTGAACGGCGATTGCCACAGCTCGTGCAGCTTCAGTTCGCCGCCGATGCCGGTCAGTTGCTGGAACACGTGGTGCACGTCCTCGCAGATTTTCTGATCGGCGGTCATCAGACCGAAGTCGGTATAAAGACGCGCGGTGCGCGGATGATAGTTGCCAGTGCCGAGGTGCACGTAGCGCTTGAGCGTGGTCTTGCCGCCCGACGACACGCGCCGCACGATCAGCATCATCTTCGCGTGGCACTTGTGGCCGACCACGCCGTAGACCACGTGCGCGCCGACCGCTTCGAGCTGCGAGGCCCAGTTGATATTGGTTTCCTCGTCGAAGCGCGCGAGCAGCTCGACCACCACGGTGACTTCCTTGCCGTTGCGCGCGGCCTGCATCAGCGCGTCCATCAGCGGCGAGTCGGTGCCGGTGCGGTAGATGGTCTGCTTGATCGCGACCACGTTCGGGTCCTTGGCGGCCTGCAGCAGCAGTTCCAGCACGGGCTGGAAGCTCTCGTACGGGTGATGCAGCAGCACGTCGCCCTGATCGATCACGTCGAACATGCTGGCGCTGTTGGCGATCTGCGTCGGCGTCGACGGAATATGCGGTACGAACTTCAGATCGGGCCGGTCGACCATCTCGGGCAACTGCATGAGCCGCACCAGATTGACCGGGCCGTTCGCGTAGTAGCAGTCCTTGTTCGACAGGCCGCTTTCGTCGAGCAGGCGCCGCACGACGTGCGCCGGCGTTTCGGCCGACACTTCGAGGCGCACCGCGTTGCCGAGATGCCGCGCCGGCAGTTCGCCCTGCAGCGCGACGCGCAGGTTGGTGATTTCGTCCTCGTCGACGAACAGTTCGCTGTTGCGCGTGATGCGGAACTGGTTGCAGCTGCGCACGACGAGACTCGGAAACAGCTCGCCGACGAAGCGCTGCAACAGCGAGCTCAGCAGCACGAAGCCATGCGGATAGCCCGACAGTTCCTGCGGCATGCGCACGAGCCGCGGCAGCGCGCGCGGCGCCTGCACGATGCCCATCATCGCCTGGCGGCCGAAGGCGTCCTTGCCTTCGAGTTCGACGACGAAGTTCAGGCTCTTGTTGAGCACGCGCGGAAACGGATGCGCCGGGTCGAGGCCGATCGGCGTGAGCACCGGCAGCAGTTCGTCGAAGAAGTAGTTGCGCGCCCATTCGGTCTGCGCGTCGCTCCAGGCTTCGGTGCCGTGAAAATAGATGCCTTCCTGTTCGAGCGCGGGCAGCACCGTGTCGTGCAGCATCGTGTACTGGCGATGCACGAGCTTCTGCGCCCGCTCGACCACGAGGCCGTACACGTGCTGCAGCGACATGCCGTCGGGCGACAGCGCGCCGGGGTTGTCGCGGATCTGCTCCTGGAGCCCGGCCATGCGGACTTCGAAGAATTCGTCGAGATTGCTGCTGGTGATGCAGATGAAGCGCAGGCGTTCGAGCAGGGGGACGGCGGGGTCGGCGGCTTGCGCCAGTACACGCTCGTTGAAACCCAGAATGCCCAGTTCGCGATTCAATAAGGGATAGCGGATGGACATCGGCAGCGGAAGTGGAATGTCTGGAATGGAGGCGGAAAGACGCTCGGAAATTCGCACAGTTTAATGACGCCCTTATGACATTCTTGCTATTTTGAGATTTTATGCCGTAATCGGCGTCTGTCGTCAATATGACGCACGGCTTGTGCGACCATTCCAGTCTCCCTGCGCTCAGAGGTGACATTGTGAGGCCCGGTACGCTTAGAATGGCGTCTTTGAACAGCGCGGCCGGCCGCGACGCGCAACGTGCGCCGAAAACGCCGGGCCGGCGCGCGGTGCTGCCGGCATCCACGCCCGGCGCCGCAGCCGCCGCGCTAGCGCGCATGGAGTCCGCTTACCCGATGGCCAATACCCCTCAACTCCTCGCTGCGGTCGATCTCGGTTCGAACAGCTTCCGGCTGATCGTGGGCCGGGTCGAGGAAACCGACGCGGGCAGCCAGATCTATCAGGTCGATGCATTGCGCGAGCCGGTGCGCCTCGCGGCCGGCCTGTCGAGCGACAAGATGCTCGACCGTGCCTCGCAGGTGCGCGGCTGGGACGCGCTGAAGCGTTTCGGCGAGCGTCTGCGCGACTTTCATCCCGACCACGTGCGCGCGGTCGCGACCAATACGCTGCGCATCGCGAAGAACGCCGGCGAATTTCTCGGCGAGGCGCAGGCCGCGCTCGGTTTTCCGATCGAAGTGATCGCGGGGCGCGAGGAAGCGCGCCTGATTTACGCGGGCGCCGCGCATTCGGTGCCGGCGAGCGCGGGCCAGCGGCTCGTCGTCGACATCGGCGGCGGCTCGACGGAATTCATCATCGGCTCGCACTACACGCCGATCAAGATGGAGAGCCTGTATATCGGCTGCGTGAGCCATAGCCGCGCATTTTTCCCGGCCGGCAACGTCGACGAATACACGATGCGCCAGGCCGAACTCGCGGCGCGCCGCGAAATCCAGATCATTTCCGCCGAGTACAAGAAGACCGGCTGGGAGCAGGCGATCGGCTCGTCGGGCACGGCGCGCGCGCTCGCCGAACTGGTCGAGGCGAACGGCTTCAACGATGCGGGCGTCACGCACGGCATTTCGCGCGGCGGCCTGGAGAAGCTCAAGCGCGCGCTGATCAAGGCCGAGAACGTGAACCGCCTGAAGCTCGTCGCGCTGAAGGGCGACCGCATACCGGTGCTCGCGGGCGGGCTGTCGATCATGATCGCGGTGTTCGACGAACTCGGCGTCGATTACGTCGACACCACCGACGGCGCATTGCGCCTCGGCGTCATGTACGACCTGCTCGGCCGCTCGCAGCACGAAGACATGCGCACGGTCACGGTGGAGGGCTTCATGCGCCGCTACGGCGTCGATCGCGCGCAGGCGGGGCGCATCGGCGATCTGTCGATGAGCTTCTACGACCAGTTCACCGAGCCCGACGAAGAGCGCCGCGCGGAAAACCGCATGTTCATCGGCTGGGCGGCGTCGCTGCACGAGATCGGGCTCTCCATTTCGCATAGCGCCTATCACAAGCATTCGGCCTATATCGCGAGCAATGCCGACATGCCGGGTTTCTCGCGTACCGATCAGGCGCGCCTCGCGGCGCTCGTGCTCGGTCATGCGGGCAAGCTCGGCAAGCTCTCGCAGGCGCGCGACGTCGAATGGCCGCTGCTGTTCTGCCTGCGGCTCGCGGCGCTGCTGTGCCGCCGCCGCGCGGACGTCGGCCTGCCGTGGATCTCGGTGGCGCAGGCCAACGGCGGTTACGAGGTGCGCTTGCCGAACGAATGGGTCGTCAACAATCCGCTGACCGATTACAGCCTGATTCAGGAAGCGGCGGAGTGGGAGAAGGTTGGGATTCCGTATCGTGTGGTTTATACGGAAGATTGATGGGCATGCGAGGCCGCGCGTCATGTCGCGGCTTCATGTCCTTGCCTTCGAGCGTTTCGTTTCAGTTCGCGCATGAATGAAAAAAGCCCGGCATTTGCCGGGCTTTTTGTTTGCGGCGCGCTCACACTGCCTGCTCAGCGCGGCAGCGCGTCGCCGAGGAAGTGGCGGGCATAGCGCGCATTGATGTCGGACAGACGGAACAGCGTCAGGAAGTCCGCGGTGTTGAAGTCGGGGTCCCATGCCGGTGCGCCGCAAATCTTCGCGCCAAGACGCAGATAACCCTTCACGAGCGGCGGCGGGGCCACGACGGCGCCCGTCTGCAGATCGTCGACCGGCAGCGGCGTATGCGGGAACGCGCGATATTCCGGCGCGGTCAGCGCATTGTCGCGCAGCGAGCAGTACAGGTTGGCCGCATAGTGGCCGCCGTCGACCATCGCGACGCTCGCGCAGCCGAGCATCGTCTCGTAGCCGTTGTGCTTCATGTACGCGGCGAGACCGGCCCACAGCGACATGATGACCGAGCCGCTGCGATAGTCGGGGTGCACGCACGAGCGGCCCACTTCGACCATCTTCGCGCGCAGGTGCGTGAGACGCGACACGTCGAATTCGCTTTCCGCATACAGGCGGCCGATGCGCGCGGCCTGGTGCGGCGGCAACGCGCGATACGTGCCGACCACCTTCAGCGTGTCGAGATCGCGCACGAGCAGATGATCGCAGTACGAATCGAATGCATCGACATCGAGGCCCGTGGGGCCGGACAGGCGCGCGCCCATTTCGTCGGCGAACACGCGGTAGCGCAGATGCTGTGCCTCGCGCAATTCTTCGTCGGTACGCGCCCACGACACTTCCAATCGATGCTGGGCGGTGACCGTTTCCTCGGCGCGCGGCAAACGGCGCGATTCGAGGAGCGAAGCGAAGGGCAAGGTGGGCGTCGGCAGTTCTCGCATTGGCGGTCCTGATCGAAAAGAGTGTGAAATTCTTTTTTCGCCAATGTAGTAACGCCGGGTGACGCTTGCATGAAAAACCGGTGACGATTGGATGACTGCCCGTAAGCCGCTCGCGTGCGCTTCCCGATGTTTGGGTGTCCGGAGGAAGCCGCGTCAGACCAGCTCGGGACTGATCGCGGCCCGCAGGACGGCCTGTTCCGCGCCGTCGCGCTCGCGGCTCGCGATCCACCAGACGCCGGCTTTTTTCAGCGGCCAGCTCGCGGGGCTATTGCCGAGCAATTGCGCGGCGACGTGGCCGAGCGTCGGCTGGTGTCCCACGATTACAACAGTCTGCGCGATGCCGTCGGGCCAGCCGGCGGCGTCGAGCACTTCGCGCGCGCTCGCGTTCGGCGCGAGTTCGCGCACTACGCGGTACTGGTCGCTGAGGGTCTCGGCGGTCTGGATCGTGCGTATCGCCGGGCTCGCGAGCACCACGGAGTCCTCGGGCAGGCGGGCGCGCAGCCATTTGGCGACGCCTTGCGCCTGCTTGCGGCCGCGTGTCGTGAGCGCGCGGGCGAGATCGCTGGCGGCGACATCTTCGGCTTCGGCGTGACGCCAGAGGATCAGGTCCATGTATGTCTCCTTGAGGGGCGCGCGACGGTGGCGGGGCAGCGGCGGTGCCGGATGCGGACACTGTCGCATGTGTGGATGACGGTTTGCAAGACGAGGGGGCCTGGCGGAAAGGGGCTCCCGTTCGCGATCCTGGAAACATTGCTTGCGCATTGCCGCGATGATGCTTAGACTTAATCTGTAAGGCAGCTTGGCAGCAAGTCAAAATATGGCCGGGTGTCAGGCGGCGGCATAGATCGAGGAGACGCGATGAAGATTGCTTCGGTGGAGACGACCATCGTTCGCCTGCCGTTTTCGCACGGCGGTTCGCCCACGGGCTTTGGCGGGACGGTCTGGGGCACGATCGACGTGCTGCTCGTCGAGATTCGCACGGACGATGGCCTGAGCGGCTGGGGCGAAGCGTTCGGCTTCAACGTCGATCCGTCCACGCAGGCCGCGATCGATCAGATGATTACGCCGCTCATCATCGGCGCCGATCCGGCCGAGCTCGACGCGATCTGCGAGATGCTGGAGAAAAAACTCCATCTGTTCGGCCGCAATGGTCCGGTTACGTACGGCATATCGGGTATCAACATCGCGTTGTGGGATCTGGCCGCGAAGGTGGCGGGCCAGCCGCTCTACAAGCTGCTCAACCCCGCCGCCGAAGTCCCGGCCCTGCCTGCCTATGCGAGCCTGCTGCGCTACGGCAACCCGCGGGACGTGGCCCACAATTGCTCGCGTGCATTGGGTGACGGCTATCGTTCGCTCAAGCTTCATGAGATCGAGCCTGCCAACATCGAGGCGGCTCGCAGCGCCGCGGGGGAGGCCACGCGCCTGATGGTCGACTGCAATTGCGCCTGGACGCTGGACGCCGCTCGCGAGATCGCCGGGTCCTTGCGCGCATGCAACCTGTACTGGCTCGAAGAGCCGATCTGGCCGCCCGAAGACCGGGCGTCGCTCGCGGTGCTGCGCGAAGACGGCGCCGCGCCGATCGCGGCCGGCGAGAACGTGGCAAACGTCCACGGTTTCGCCGATCTGCTCGACGCGCGCGCGCTCGACTTCGTGCAGCCGAGTGTCATCAAGTGCGGGGGCGTCAGCGAGATGCTGAAGATTTTCGCGCTCGCGGATCGGGCCAAGGTGCGCATCGCGCCGCATTCGCCGTATTTCGGACCGGGCTTTCTCGCCACGCTGCATCTGATCGCGGCGTCCGGACACGACGACGTGCCATTCGAGCGGCTGTATGTGGACCTTCCCGAGAATCTCTATGGCGACTGGATTCATCCAGTCGACGGCATGCTGCGCGTTCCCCAGAATCCCGGGCTCGGAGTCGATCCCGATCCCGCTGTCATCGCAAGATTTCGCAGCTGATCGTTTTCTTCACGTAAGGACTGCTTGATGGCTATCATCGATTTCCGGGCTCGCCCGCCCACGCCCGAATACCTGCGCGCGCTGGAGCTGCCGCTCACGCAAACCGTGATGCGCAAGCTCGGCTCGCCGCAGCCGCAACCGCGCACGATCGACGAATGGATGCAGGACCTGACGCGGCTCGATGTCGAGCGCGTCGTATTCGCCGGCCGCCAATCGAGCGGCACGAGCGCCAATGACGTCACGAACGAATACGTCGCCGAAGTCATGCACGGCTATCCCGATCGCGTGGTGGGGCTGGCGGGCATCGATCCTCTGCTCGGCATGCGCTCGGTGCGCGAAGTGCGGCGCGCGGTCGAAGAACTCGGCTTGAAAGGCGTCGCGCTCGATCCGTACGGCGGCCGCATCGCCGCGAATGATCGGCGGCTCTACCCGATCTACGCGAAATGCGCGGAACTCGGCGTGCCGGTCGTGATAACGAGCGGTCCGCTGCCGTTCGCCGGCCCGCGGCTCGAACACGGCAGCGTCCTGCCGATCGACGACGTGGCCTGCGATTTCCCCGAACTCACGATCGTCATCGACCATTCCGGCTGGCCCTGGGTCACCGAAACGATCGCGCTCGCGTTCCGGCACGAGAACGTCTATGTCGATACTTCGTTCTACTTTCATCTGCCGGGCTGCGCGCAGTTCGCCGAGGCCGCCAACACCTGCATTCCCGATCGCATCCTGTTCGCGAGCGGCTTTCCGGTCGTGCCGATTCCGACCGCGCTCGAACGCGTACGCATGCACCCGTTCTCGCCCGACGCACTCGAAGGCGTGCTGTACCGAAACGCGGATCGCCTCTTGCGCAAACTCGGCATCGTGGGAGATTCAAAGTGAGCGCAATGATCGTACTGAGTGACACCGTCGGCAGCGAGCCGTTCTGGCAGCGGGTCGTGGCCGCCGCCAATGTGGACGATGACTTCCGCCAGCGCGGCGCGCATCTGCGCGAGCTGGCGTTCGGCTTCGAGGTGGGCGGTCGCCGTATCGGCCTGCGTATCGAGCGCGGCAGCCTCGCGCTTGTCGAGCCGGGTGCGCTCGCGTTCGTCGTAGCGGGTCCCGCTGACGAATGGGCGCGGCTCGTCGCCGGCGAGAAGCCCTACGGCGCGGCCATCAACGTCGTGCACGGCCAACTCCGGGTCAGCGGCGACGCCCTGGCCGCGACGTGGGCCAATCGTCCGCTCTGGCAGCTGTTCCGGTTGACACGGCACCTGGTTGCCTCTGGAGATTCCCATGACTGAAATCGTCGGACGCTACGTCGATGTGGACGGCGTGCGCACGTACTACGAAAGTGCGGGCAGCGGTAAGCCGATCCTGCTCATGCATACCGCGGGACGCGAGAACCGCCAATGGCAAGGCGTGATGCAGCGCCTCGCGCCGGAGTTTCATTGCGTCGCGCCGGACTTGCCGGGGCACGGCAAAAGCTGGCCGCTCGCAGGCAACGTCTGCCTCAGCGATATCGAGTCGATCCAGGCCTGGCTATGGCGTTTCGCGCAGACGCTGGGGCTCGAACGCCCGGCGGTGATGGGATGCTCGATCGGCGGCAACCTCGCGCTACTGCTGGGCGCTCGCCATCCGGAGGTGCGGGCGGTGATCGCCTTGCAGGGCGCCGCGCATACGCCGACTTTCACCGACGGCGCGCTCGAGATGATGACGCACCCGCAGGTGAACCTGATGCACGCGAATCTCGACTTCTCGATGAGTCTCGTGGGCTCCGCCGCATCGGACGAGGCGCGTGCGTTTTCCGAATGGGGCGTGCTGTCGATCATCCCGGTTGCCCAGCAAGGCGACCTTCGCGCCTACGCACATTGCGATTCCAGGGCGCTGCTGGAAAACGTTCGGTGTCCTGTGCTGATCGCGCGCGGTACCGAAGACTGGCTCGTATCGCAGGACATGGTCGAGGCGGCGCGCGACGGCCTGACCCAGGCGCCGCGCGTCGAGCTGCGCGCATTGCCCGGTCTTGGACATTTCCCGCATCTCGAAGACGCGGAGCTCGTTGCCGGCATGGCGGGCGAGTTCCTGCGCGAGATCGGCTGACGACACGACAACACACATAGAAAACGGAGACCTGCATGTTACGCCGATGGATCATCCTGTTGCCGATCATGATGGTGACATTCCTGATCGCCTTTCTCGATCGCACCAATATCAGCTTCGCCATCCCGACCATGGGGCCGGAGCTCGGGCTCACGGCCAGCGTGCTCGGCTTCTCGTCGGGCGTGCTGTTTCTCGGTTACGCGATTACGCAGGCCGCCGGCGGCTGGCTGGCCGACCGGGGCCACGCGAGATCGCTGGTGGCGGTGCTGATGGTCGCATGGGGCATCGTTGCCATTGCGCAGGGCTTCGTGACCAGTGCCACCCAGCTCGTGATCGTGCGCTTTCTGCTCGGTCTCGCGGAAGGGGGCATTTTTCCGACCTTCCTCGTGATCGTGCGCGCCTGGTTCAATGAACGGGAGCGCGCTCGCGCAAACGGCATCTGGCAGTTGTGCTATCCGATTTCAGCGGCGGTCAGCGGGCCGATGGCCGGCCTGATTCTGCAACACGGAAGCTGGAAAACGCTCTTTATCGTCGAAGGCATTCTTCCGCTGGTGTGGGCGGCCGTCTGGCTGTGGGGCATGGCGGAAAAGCCCGCCGCCGCGAAGTGGCTGAGCGATCAGGATCGCGCCGCGCTCCTGAAGCATCTCGCTGCCTCGGATTTGGCGTCCAGCGCGGCCGCCCGTCAGGAAGCGACGCGCGAGGTCGTGTTCGAGCAGTTGCGCTCGCCCGCCGTGATCCTGATCTTCTTCGTGTTGCTGTTCTGGAACATCGGTTTTCTCGGCTTCGTGATCTGGCTGCCGAGCGTCATCAAGCAATACGCGTCCTCACTCGATTCTGTCGCCCTGGGCTGGTATAGCTCGCTGCCGTTCGCGGTTTCTGTCATTTCCTTAGTCATCCTGTCGAATCTCGCCGATCGGGCCGTGAGCCGGCGCGGCTATGCCGTGTGGCCGCTGGTCGTCTCGGCGCTGGCGCTGATCGTGGGCGCGGCCACCTATGGGAACGTGTCCTTCGGTATCGCGATGCTGCTGCTGACGATCGCCGCATGCGGCATCTATGGCGTGTATCCGGTCGTCTGGTCGATCGCCACCGATGCGGTGCCGCCCGGCGTGACCGGCATCGTGATGGGGATCGTCAACATCGGCGGCGTGCTTGGCGCCTTCGCCGGACCGTATCTCGTCGGTTACGCACGCTCGGTATCGCCGTCGTTCGCATCGGGACTCGTGCTGATGGGGGTGTGCCTCGTGGTCGCCGCCGTTTGCACCTGGTTCGCGAGCGCGCCGGACAGCTTGCGACAGGCCAATGCGGTCCGGCACTCCGCCTGATCCCTTTCAACATCGAACGGACTGATACCCGCATGAAGCTCGCAAGTTTTCGCGTCGATGGACGCGCGTCCTATGGCGTCGTCGAGGAAGACCGGATTATCGACGTGGCGCCGATTTCCTCCGAGGTCGGCGCGACGCTCAGGCACGCGCTTGCGCTTGGGCGTTTGCCGGACATCGCCCGTTGGGCGCTTGAGTCCACGGAGCATTTGCCGCTCGACCAGGTAGACATGCTGCCGGTCATTTCCGATCCCGGCAAGATTCTGTGTGTCGGCATCAACTACCATGCACATGTGAAGGAAACGGGCCGCGCGCTGCCGTCGCATCCGATGATCTTCACGCGCTTCGCCGATTCCCAATGCGGCCATCTCGGCGCGCTCGTGTGTCCGCCCGAGTCCACGCAACTGGATTTCGAAGGCGAGCTGGCCGTGGTGATCGGCCGCGAGGCACATCGCGTGCCGTCTGCACATGCACTCGAATACGTCGCGGGATATGCGTGCTACAACGACGGGAGCATTCGTGACTGGCAACGTCATACGACGCAATTCACGCCCGGCAAGAATTTTCCGTCGACGGGCGCATTCGGCCCCTGGCTCGTCACCGCCGACGAGATTCCGGACCCCTCGAATCTCGCGTTGACTACCCGTCTGAACGGCACGGTCATGCAGCGCGCGAACACGAGCGACCTGATCTTCGGCATTGCGGAGCTCATCGAGTATTGCTCGTCGTTCACGCCGCTACGACCCGGCGACGTCATCATCACGGGCACGCCCGGTGGTGTCGGCGCGTTTCGCGAGCCGCCTGTCTGGTTGAAGAAGGGCGATTCGATAGAGATCGAAATTTCCCAGATCGGCACTCTCGTCAATACCGTCGCGAACCATCCATGTTAACTGACGTCTTGCGCGCATCGTCATATCGCGCTTCCTGTGCCGCGCTTCATCGCGAGGGATTGCATGTGCAACGCGCCCGGCAGATTGGGGTCATCCGTGTCTAATGCGCCGTCCTTTGCCGGATCGATCGAAAAGATCGGCCGCCGTCGTGCCGTCGACGAGGTGCGCGAGCGGCTTATCGCCAGCATTCAGTCCGGGGAGTTGGGCATCAACGAGCGGCTGCCGTCGGAAAACGAGTTGGCGCGGCTCTTCGGCGTGAGCCGGCCAGTCATCCGTGAAGCGCTCGTGAGTCTGGACGCGATGGGCCTGACCGTTGCCAGAAGCGGGTCCGGTACTTTCGTCGTGGCCACGGAGGTCAAACCTGAACTCGTATTCGGCGGCTACGCGCCGGCGCATCTGAATCAGGTGAGGCGCTACGTCGAGATTCCATCGGCCGAGGAAGCGGCACGGTGTTGCAGCAAGGCGCAGCTTGACGAAATCGCATCGATTCTCGACCGGCTGGAGAGCGAAGACGACGCCGCGAGCCGTAACAAGCTGGACGCCGATTTTCATGTGGCGATTGCCCGGGCCACCGGTAATCCGCTGCTTGCCAAGATCATCGGAAACTTGCGCACCATGGTCGAAGAAGAAGCCTTCACGGCGGCCCGTCTTCCGCAACGGCGCTCGCAGGCGCATAGCGAGCACCGCGCCATCTATGCGGCAATTGCCGCGAGAGACCCCGCGCTCGCGAGGGCGGCCATGACCGCGCATATGGATTCGATCGATCAATCGATCGCCGATCTCGAGGAGAGTCCGCGCAAGCAGCGTGGTTGAGTTGGGTGGGCGGGTACCGTCGTTTGAAAAAGCCGTGGCGTGTTGCATCATGATGCGGATGCGTCGACACGCGTTACCGTCGCTCGCCCGAGCCGCGCTCGCCCGCACGGCTAGTGAGCGGAGCGGGCGAGCGCGAACAGCGATTACTGGGTCAACACCAGTGACGAGATGACCTTTCGTTGGGTCGGCGTTGCCGGCGAGTTATCCGACGGATGAGCGACGTCGGCCCCGTTGACGATCATGGCGCTGGACCCGCCGCCATCCAGATTGATGGCCTTGCTGGCGCCAAGCCATTGCATGACGTTTGCCGTTTCCTGGATGGTCGTCCCGATGGACAGTCCGGGTTGGCGCCCATCTATTTCCACGAGAAGAATGGTGCCGTCGGGTGTCGTGCCGATCATCGTTCGCGGGTTGCGAGCCATGAACCAGCCCCAGTACCAACTGCCGGTGCGATCGAGGTTGCCGAAAGTGGGCGAGAATCCCTCGGCCACGGCGGATTGCTGGACCGTTGCGGCGGGCAGCAGGGTAGGACCTGCCGCTGCCAGCGACGTACCTTGAGCCAGCGTCATCGGTCCCGCGTTGGACTGCACGTTTTGCGTCACGTTGAGCGAGGCGCCGTTGGCCGCATTCTGTTGCAGCCATGCCGCGCTTGTGCCGAGCCCTTGAAGAACGTAGCCACCCGGCGGAGGCGGCGCTCCCAGAACGGTACTTCCGGAAACCACGGCGCCCTTGCTATCGACCAGTACCTCATAGGTTGCTCCCGAGTAGCCGGGGTCGACGTTAGTGGCCGATGTCAGGCCGCCGTTGTAGTTGCCGTCATACAGCACGAGGTCGTTGTAGTTCGTGCACGGATAATCCATCGCGGGCCCCGCGTTAGGCAATGCGCCCGGACTGCCGCAGTTGTAGACCTGTCCGAGAATGGAGCGGTTCTCTCCAAGGATCGACGCACTGGCCCCTTGACTGCTGGTGACCGTCGCCGTCGTCGACACGTTTTGCAGGAACGAGACCGACGGCGAGCCGTTGACCTGTGCGAACGAGACAGCCGGTTGACCGTTCACCGCCATGCCTTCGAGTTTCCCATTGGAGACGAGGGTGCTTGCCGTTCCGCCGGTCGCGAGCGCGGTTGCCGAACCGTATCCGGAGTTAATGGCGGCAAATGCGCCCATTCGCGCGGCCGTGGACTGAGGCGTTTCGAGACCCGCGGGGCCGATCATGCCGCCGGTGTCCGCCTGGTTGCCGCCTGCAATGACGTTCTGCAGATTGCCCTTGAAGGTGGGCGCGATGGCAAGGACATTGACGAGCCACGGGCCGGTCGACGAGGCATTGCCGTCGAGGCCGGTGTTGCGCACTTTGAGCGTATAGGCGTTGTTCGTCTGCTGCGCGATGGTCGTCGCGGCGGTCTGCGCGGCCGCTTGCGTAGGATACTGGCCCACGGAAACGTTGAATCCGAGTGGCGAACCGTCTGGGCCTGTACCCGCCGAGTCATAACGCACCTGATAGCCGGCCGTCGCCAGTGCGGCGGCGGCAGGGGCCGCTGCGGACTGCGTTTTCGCGAACTGAACGGTAATCGTCCAGAAATCGCTGCTCGCTGTTTGACCGCGCGTTATCTGATAGTAAGTGACTCCCGTTTTCAACGGCGTGGTGGTGCGCGCTTCCTGCTGTCCCGAAGGGCCGAGCGGTATTTCCGAGGCCGGCAATTGCCACGTTGCGACCGGAGCGGGAGTCGGCGCCGGCGTCGGCGTTTGCGTAGTACTGCCAGGATTGTCATCGCTGCTGCCGCATCCGGACAGCAAGACCGGGACGAGGACGATGACAGCGAGAGCCGTGGCGCGTAGGGGAAACGCGGGTCCCTGCAGCTTCTGAGCGTTTCCTGGCGGCATTTTCATTTTTTCCATGGGTATATCCAAAGGCGGTAAGTACAGCGGGGGTCACGAGAAGGGAAAGACAGACGGACGAGCGGTGCATGACGTTGGTGCATCATGTTTTAGTATGTTCGAGTCTCACACAAACATGTGACGCGCTCGTGTACTTCTTACCTCGCCCGACAGAGACAACCGCGATCACCTGTAATATTCAGACTAGCCGGGCAATGGTTCGGCCTTCGGCGACCAACACGATTGCAAAATGAAAGAAACCAACGCACTCGGCCGCACGGTCGGAAATTCTCGTGGCCTCGATGACTTCCTTGAGCCCGGCGACCGCCGGCAGGGGAGAGCGGGCCTGATTTCGTCATCCGATGTCGGCTCTGCAAACCGCAACCGGGTGGTTCAGGCGCTGTTCGACCTCGGACCGACCAGCCGCGCAGAACTTGCGCGGCATGCCGACGTCAACCGGTCCACGATGACCGGGATACTTCAGCCGCTGCTCGACAAGGGCTTACTCGTGGAAGGCGAGCCTCTGCCGGCGAATAACGTCGGCGGCAAGCCGGCGCGCCCCCTCTGGTTCGCCGCCGACGCAAAGCCCCTGTGTGGCGTTCTGCTCATGCATGACGGCGTACGTGCTGCGCTCGTCTCGATGGACGGCCGCATTCGGGCTGAAAACTGGCTGCCGTTCGACTCATGCGACGTGCCGCAGTCCGAATTGCTGAAAATCATTTTCAAGTGCGTCCAGGCCACCCTGAAGCGTGCCGGGAGAGCGCCCTTCGGCATTGGCGTGGCGGTGGCCGGCATGGTCGACACCGACAGCGGATCGATCGTCGATAACGCCATGACGCCGGGTCTGGGTGGTCTGCGGATTCGGGATGAAGTTCAAGGTCGCTTCGGCTTGCCGACATTCGTCGACCACCATCCGCGTGCTCTCCTGCTTGGAGACAGGTGGTTCGGCGCGGGCCGAGGGAAAAATAGTTTCGCTGTCCTGTACGTTACGAAGGGTATCGGCTCCGCGCTCTTTCTCAATGGTCGCGTGCTGCGCGGGCCGAAGGGAACGGGCGGCGAACTTGGACATACCCGTGTGCACGTGGGCGGAGCCCTCTGCCACTGCGGACAGCGCGGCTGCCTGGAGACGATCGCCACGCTCGGATGGCTTCGCCGCGAGGCCGGCTCAGTTGGCCTGAGCAACGCCGACAAGCTCGATTTCAGGCTGTTGACCGATCTGGTATCCGGCGGTTCGTCCGATGCCGACTTGCTGCTAAGGAAGTTTGCCCGGAATCTGGCCTATGGCATCGCCAATCTTCAACAGATCGTCGTGCCCGGCATGTTCATTTTGCATGGGGATATCGCTGCGGGCGGGCAGACACTCCTCGATGCAATTGCACGGGAGGTCAATGACCTTTTGCCTTGGCACCCGGGAGCCGCCCTGGAACTGGTTCTGGGCGACGCGGGCTATCTTGCCGGAATGCGCGGGGCGGCTGGACTGGTGCTGGCGGAGATGCTGCAGATCGCGACCTGACTGGTTGCGAGGTTGGCCAAACCGTTCCTGACTACCCCCAACTATCCCCGCGCCACGACAGATTAGTTAATGATAATAATTCTCATATGCATTGACGATCAACTTCCGCCTGCTTACAATCTGATTTTTCCAATCGGCTGAAATGCCGCGACGAGACAGGTTCGCGCCGTCGATCACGCCGTGGTGAAGATATGTACTCCTGATTGACAAATTTTCGCTCGGCGCCCTGTGCCGTTGCGAGCCGTGTCTCGTCGATCGCGGAGCAATGCTTCATTGTCCGTTCCATGCCCCTCGTTTCACCGTGTATGCACCCAACCTTTCGCCGCCGACGCTCGGCCCAATCATCATCGACCCCAACGCCGTTTGCCATCGCCGCCGCCCTGGCTGTCGTGAGCCTCGGCTTGCCTTATGCGGCATGCGCATCGACGACCGACAGCGACACCGCGATCTCCGGCGATTCGGCGCGGAATGGGGCATCCGCCAACCCGACCCGTCCCGCGGCAAGCACCACGGCGGATAGCGGGCCCGGCAGCGAACTGAAGGCGATCGTCGTCACGTCAAAGCAGGAGAAAGCAAGCGCGTATGCAGCGAGGTCGATACAGAGCGGCCCGTACGCCGGACTCGATGTGCTGGACGTACCTGCCACCGTCAACGTCGTGACGTCGGAACTGCTGAAGGCGCAGGCGGCCTCCGGCCTCTATGGCGGTTTGCGTAACGTGGCGGGCGTCGTTCGACAGCAATTGAGCGGCATCGCATATGATCAGTTATCCATAAGAGGCATCTCGCTCGACAACCGCAACAGCTATTTGCTGAACGGCGTCCTGCCCGTGGACAACAACATCTGGATGCCGATGGAGAACAAGGAGCGCGTCGAAGTGCTCAAAGGCGCCTCGGCGTTGTACTACGGCTTTATCGTCCCGGCCGGCGTGGTGAACATGGTCACGAAGCGCGCCGGGAGCGATCCCGTCACTTCGGCCTCGATCGTGGCGGATTCGCACGGGTCCATTGGCGCACACGCGGATATCGGCCGCCGTTTCGGCCCCGACAACCAGTTCGGCCTGCGCGTGAATGCGATGGACGAGCACGTCGAAACGCCTATCGACGGCGATCGCGGCTTTCGCCGCTTTGCCAGCGTGGCGCTGGACTGGCGCGCGACTAACCGTCTTTCGTTCAAGTACGACCTCGAACACATCGACCAGAATGTCGTCGAGCAGGCCGGCATTACGCCTCTCGCCGCGGTCAGCGGTGTCATCGCGCTTCCGCGTTTGCCCGATCCTTCCACGTTGCTGGTTCCGAACGACAGGAAAACGAATGCAACGGCGACCAGCCAGTTGCTGCGCGCCGACTATCTCTTTTCGGACAACTGGCGTGCCAATGTGGAAATCGGCCAGTCGATCACGCAGCGCAACCGTTGGCTATGGGTCTTCCAGAAATACAACGTCAACACCGGCGCGGGCACCTTGCAGGGCAGCCAGCAGGATGGACAGTTCTACGAGAGCAAGGTCGTACGCGCGGAAATCAACGGGCTGTTCGATACGGGCCGCCTTCACCATGACGTCACGTTTGGCGTGAACAAGACGTGGCAGTTTCAGCCCGATTTCACGACTTATTACTTTACGGCCTCGCAGAACCTCTACAACCCGATCAGCATCACGAACCTGAAGGCGGCGGGCTCGAAGGCGTTCTATGCGCAGCACACCTCGAATAGCGGGGCCTACGTATTCGATCGCATCGACCTGACGTCCTGGCTGCAATTCACGCCGGGCCTGCGTTACGCTTCGTATCATGCCACGCAGGCGTATACGCCCACGCAGGACGCCAATCACGTTTCGCCGGCCGCGAGCCTCGTGTTCAGGCTCACGCCGCAAACCAGCGTCTATGCGAGCTATATCGAGGGGCTCGAATCGGCAGGCAGCGCGCCCGCGACCGCGGCGAATGCCTATCAGGTGCTGCCTGCCGCCGTGAGCCGGCAGGAAGAGTTCGGCGTGCGCCATCGCTTCGACAATGGCGGGATTTTCTCGGCGGCGCTGTTCCAGATCCGGCAGCCGGCCGCCAGCGCGAATGCCGACAATGTCTACGCATTAAACGGCGTGGGCTGCTACAGGGGAGTCGAATTCTCGTACCAGGGCGACATCACGCGCGATCTCTCGATCGTGACGACAGGCATGTGGCTGGACGCAACGCTGGTCGATAGCACCGACCCGACCACGCTCGGCAAGCGCCCGGAGAACACGCCGCGTTATACCGGAAGCGTCTTTCTGAATTATCGCGTGCCGCACGTCAACGGATTTTCTGTCAATGGCGGGGCGTATTTCGTCGGCTCGCGTCCGATCAACGATGCGAACCAGGCCTACATTCCGGGCTATACGTTGTTCACGGCAGGAGCCCGCTACGACACGAAAATCTATGGCAAGGCGGCGAGTTTCCAGCTCAACGTGGAAAACGCCTTCAATAAGCACTACTGGGCGTCGGCCGGGTCGAGTCAGTTGGGTATCGGACTCGAACGCACCGTCATTCTCACCTCGACCTTCGACTTCTGAACCATGCCGGCTTGCGTGCCGGCATAAACCTGCTCCTGCTCATCATGCTTGATTTTGCTTTCCGTGTCTGGTCCGCTGCGACTCGCAGCTCTCATTCCTCAGCGACGTCCCGTCATCGGGGCATGCGGTTTGCCGCGCTCGTGTTCGCTGTGAGTGTCGCTGGTTTTTCTCACGAGGTCATGGCGCAGTCCGTTCCCGCCGGCTCGCCGCCCGGCGTCGCGCTGCACAAGCGCGTTCTCTACGTGACCCGGCTTTCCCATCGCGATCGCGAGGAGGATGACAAGGTGCGGGCCCACCTGGAATCGCGCGGGATGTCGGTCACCATGGTGGACGAAAACACGCCGGCAAGCGCGTCGAATGGCATGGATCTCGTGATCATCTCTTCGGTCGTCAGCGCCCGCGACATGGTAAGCACGGGCTTTCGCGACGTGCCGATCCCGCTTCTCACCTGGGAGTCCGATCTTTACGATTCGTTGCGCTTCACCGGCCAGAAGAAGGGGGAAGACTTCGGCGAACTGCAGAAGGAGCACTACGTGAGCGTGGTCAACGCGCCGAGCCCGATAGCCGGTGGCGTACCCGCGGGAAAGCGTTGGGTCTATCCGCGTGATGACGAGATGGGGTGGGGCAGGCCAGGCCCCGGCGCGACCGTGATCGCGACCGTTCCCGGCGAACCGTCCCACGCCGTCGTGTTCGCCTATGAGAAGGGCTCCACCATGGATTACGACTTTATCGCCCCGGCACGGCGAGTCGCGCTGTTCCTCGGCAACCGGTCATTCGAAAAGCTGAGCAGCGATGGCCAGACACTATTCGATGCGGCCACGGACTGGGCGCTCGGCCAACCATCGTCGCCGGCAGCGCGTCAAGCTGCTCCATGAAATCGCGGGCACGGCATTCACTGTGCAGGAATAGGAATGCCCCGGACAACCGTTCTACCTGATCGAAAGATGCAAATTTCTACTCGAGTCGCCGCCGCGAGTACCGGCAATACGATCCGCGCCGCCACGCGCTCGCGCCGCAGCCAGTTTCTCAAATGGCTGCGCAAGATACATGGCTGGGTCGGTCTGTGGGGGGCCGTCCTTGGGCTGCTGTTCGGTGTGACGGGCATATTGCAGAACCATCGGGCCGTCATGAAATTCCGCGTAGGCCAAGGGCCCGTGGTCTCGACCGTACAGTTGCCGGTTGCTGCCGGCTCGCTGAACGACCCGCGCGATTTAGGGAAGTGGGTTCGATCCGGGCTTCATCTCGACCGGCCGTCCTCCAGCGTGTCGCGTCAGCCTGCGCAGCCCGTGACCTGGGGCGATCAATCGGTCGTCCAGCCCGAGCGCTGGACTGCGCGATTCATTTCCCCGCGCTACTTCGTCAACGCCGAATATTGGAAAGGCGGCACATTCGTGTCGGTCGAGCGGCGGGAGCAGGGCGTCATCGGCATGCTGGAGGCGTTGCACCGAGCCAATGGCGCCAGCGCCGGATGGGTCCTGCTCGCCGACTCCATCGCGGGGAGCCTCGTGCTGCTGTCGCTAACGGGCGTGATTCTGTGGACCGAGCTCAATCGCAAGCGCACGCTCGGGGCATGCCTATTCTTTGGTTCGATCATTGCCATGATCGTGTTTGCGCTGGAGTCCGTTTGACGGAGCCAGAAAAAGAAAAGGACTTATGGCGAAACGCCATAAGTCCTTGATTTTCTTTGGTCGGAGCGAAAGGATTCGAACCTTCGACCCTCTGATCCCAAATCGTCCCAATTCGACATATTTCTGCATTGAGCGGCATTCATGTAACCCGCGAAACTACGCCTCCATAGCCGTTTCCGGCCGATCCCCTCTGATAAAAGCGTTGACCCGAATTGACCCGTTTCCCCATAATCGGGTTACATGGCGGTTACATGGAAAGAGGCCGCCGCCCATTCTTACAGCGAAAGCAAAACGAAAGTGGCGAAGATCAATTTCACAGCGGATCGAGTCAACCGGCACGCGTGCCCCGGTGGTCAGTTCACGAAAAGCGGCAAACCGGTCGACCAGGCGTTCATCTGGGACAGCAAAGCGTCAGGCCTCGGTCTGCGTGCCACCGTCGCGGGCGCAAGGACCTATATCTTCCAAGGAAAGCTGCACGGTCGAACCGTGCGCGTCACTATAGGTGACCCACGCGACTGGGACATCGCTAAAGCTCAAGAAGAGGCCCGCCGGTTGCAGCGTCTGCTCGACAAGGGTATTGACCCGCGCGCCGATCGCGCTCGAAAACGTGCTGAATTTGATGCCGAGCAGCGCGAGCTTCGGCGTATGAGCACGACCGTGGGAACTGCCTGGGCAGACTACATTCTTTATCTGGAAAGCACACCTTCCCCGAAGACCAGAAAGCCTAGATCTGCCAAATACATCGCCGATCATGTGCTCTATGCGGCCGCCGGCGGCGCGCCCAAGCGCGGAGGTGGTAAGACTGTCGCCGGACCGCTTGCACCGCTAATGGATATTCCCCTCGGGGAGTTGAGCGCCGATCGTGTGCGCGCGTTGCTCGAAGCGGAGACCGCGATACGTCCAACCTCGATGGCATATGCCTATCGGATGCTGAAAGCATTCGCAAGATGGTGCGAAGGCCAGGACGAATATAGCGGTTCCGTCGTGGCAGACTGCTACACGTCGTCTAAAGTGACAAGCGTGCTGCCCAACGTCGGTGTTAAGGAAGGCGACTGTCTCCAGCGCGAGCAGTTGCAGGCATGGTTCAGCGCCGTTCGTGGACTGGACAACCCTGTTCTTGCCACTTACCTTCAGGGGTTGCTAATCACGGGCGCACGCAGAGAGGAACTCGCGGCGCTTCGCTGGGATGACGTCGATCTCAAATGGCGCAGCATGCGAATCGCCGACAAGATCGAGACAGAAACAGGGCGGGTCATTCCACTCTCCCCATATCTTGCATCGCTGCTCCTCGAGCTCAAGCGGATCAACGAGACGCCCCCGAATGTGCGGCAGTTGCGCGCGCTCAAATCGAAAGGTGAAGAGTGGAAACCGTCAGAATGGGTCTTCGCTAGCAAGACTGCGGCAGATGGCAAGATCAACAGTCCGCGGTTTGCGCACGGTCGGGCGTTGCAGACTGCGGGCTTACCGCATATCACTCTGCACGGTTTGCGTCGGTCGTTCGGAACGCTTAGCGAATGGTGTGAAGTCCCGGTTGGCGTCGTCGCACAAATCCAGGGGCATAAGCCAAGTGCCGTCGCCGAAAAACATTACCGACGTCGACCGCTCGACATGCTGCGGCTATGGCACGACCGGATCGAAGCATGGATGCTCCAGGAGGCGCGCGTCGTCTTCGTGACGGACAGCGACACGAAAGGTAAGGTATGGCCGACTGGAACATGATGTCGACGCGTGCCGCTGCCGAGTATCTCGCTCGGCGCCAGTGGCCAGATACTACCCCGATGCAAAGGGCGATAGATGCCCTGAGGCAATACGGCACTGGGCCGGGCCCGTACACGCCGGTCTACGCGATTCGGCTGCTCGAAACACGGCGTATCGTGAGCCATATCCGCGCGTTTATTGCCGCAGGGAAACTCACTGCATACGATCAACCGGATGGCCACGAGACGGCAATTGACGAAGCCACAATCGTCAAACTTGACGAGCTCAGACCGTTGCTCGCGCGCGGGTTCCTGCTCGACAAACGATATGAGCGGGACGTCAGGGCTTACGCGAACGCATGGAACGACGAGGAGAATTTCGAGCGTTGGCTGATCAAAGCGCACGCAGATAATGAAGCGGCGCCGCTGCTGTTCCAATGGTTTCTGCACGACAGCTGGACGCCGCGCGAAGCGCTAAGACTGCTGCTCGGCCTTGAACCAGATGCCGACTGGTTTGCGCTCTCGGACGAAAGCGGCGATCACCCACGTATCGTCAGCGCACGCTACCTCGACGGTTCTCTCGTCTGCATTGAAGGCTGGCGCAACGCTAACGTCGTGAAGGAAAGCATTGAAAGCGGCGCCCATCCGGAGATCTACAACCAGCTTCAGATCACATCACTCGAACTCGTACGCCTCTCGAGTGAGCTTTCCGGAATGAAAAGGGTCTTCGAGAGCGGCAGTCACGCGCCTCGCAACCCTCCCGCGTACTACATCGAATGGGCGGCGCGGAAGAACTACGTGGTTCCCTGGCTTAACTGGGCCCGATCAGAGGGCTTGCTCGTGCCCGTCGACGCTGAAGCCGAGGTTGCCCCCGCAGAGGGTACAGCGGAGATTCTGAATGCCGCGGCGCCCATCGAGACGCCATCGATCGCGAACGCCTTTGACGGTCTCAACCAGTGGGACGCCGCGAAGTGGGCCAAGAACCTCGGGGACGGTCGCGCGAAATGGCTGAAAAAGGCGCGGGTCGGCAAGGGCAGAAAGGGCGCCGCGGCGGCCACATGGAATCCGGTAATCATCGCGCTATATCTCAAGGATCTCGGCGTTCCATGGCTGAAGCTCGACGCTGTCTTTAAGAAGGCGGCACTCAAGGAATGGAGGTCAAAATGGGAAGAACAGACAGAGGAAATGCGGGACTGAAATGCGGCTCAAATACGGGACCGTTTCGCGGAAAGCCGCGCCGGCTCTAGAGAACAAATACGTACGCATCTCCCGTATTTGCACCCGTAATTCAGGCTTGGTCCGGCGATTCGCGTTGAAGGCCACGAACTCAGGTTGAACTGCTGTTTTCGGGGCGGCTTCGCTGCGAATCGAAACCCGCTTTCGTGACCGGAGCCTAGCCAATGTCCACACCCAATCTGGCGTCTACAGCCAGCGATTTTCCACTCTCGACGGAAGAGCTCGCGCAACAGCTCAAAATCCGTCCGCAGTCCATACGCAAACGCTACTGTGAGACGGGAGCATATTTCGGCCTTCGTCCCTTCAAACTGCCTAACGGGCGCCTGATGTGGCCCGGGGACGCGCTTCAGCAACTCGTGGGAGGTCGGCAGTGAAAAAGAAAAACGCCCGACCCAGCAAAGCCGAATCGAGCGCCGTCGAACAGCGCAAGCTTACCGCACTAACCCTCCACCAGTCACGCGGTGAATCGCGCGTCGACAGTCGCGATCTCGCATTCCACCTCGACATCCAGCACGAGAGCGTTGCCCGCAAGCTCACCGATTACGAAGACGACTTCAGCACGCTCGGAGTTCTCCGATTTGAAATCGGGAAACCGCCGCTCGGCGCGCTGGGCGGCCGCCCCGAGCGCTACTGGCTCCTGAACGAAGATCAATGCTACCTGCTGCTGACCTACAGTCGCAACACCGACCGCGTGCGCGCGTTGAAATTGCGCCTGGTGATCGCGTTCCGGGACGCTCGTAGCCGGCAGGCTCTCCACGACGGCGTGTATCTGCCGAGCTACCACGCTCTGCACAACGAGGTGGCAGAGATGGCCCGGCGCGCACACGAGGCCGGTAGCGTGGCCGGCGACGAGGTGTTTCACTGCAACGTTAACAAACTCGCCAACAAAGTGTGCGGCTTGCGTGCCGGCGAGCGTCCGGCCTTGAATTCGACTCAACGGGCAATCCTGACAGCTACTCAAGAGGTGATCCGTGCATCATTGCGGCGCTCGATGGCAGCGGGAGATGATCACCGCAGCGCCTACCGCGCTGCGAAGCTGGCTGCTGAGGAATACGCGGCAGTGGCTCGCCATTTGCTCGGAGGTGTGCAGTGAACCAGCCCAACACTCAACCGACAGCCGACGAACCAGAGCAGAACGGCACGCTGATCGGCGAGATCCAGAAAAACTCCCGCGAACGCCTGCGCGTCACCGTGGGCCAATACAAGGGTCACGAATATGTCGGCATCCGCATCTGGTTTGTTGGCCCCGACGGCCAGTATCGGCCCTCGCGCGCGGGCGTCACGCTGAAGCCTTCGCTCATGCCGCAACTCATGCAGGCGCTGAGCGTTGCCGCGCGCGCCGCAGATCCACAGGGAGCTCGATGACATGCGAGCTCCGATCAATCGACCGCCGGTCATGCTGGCGGGCACCAGCACGCTCTCCTGCCACCCTTCCGGGCGCCATGGTGAATTTTCTGCATTGACGATTAGCTCCAATGGGGCTATTGTCTCGTCCATAGGGAAACGCAGTTGCGAGTCCCACTTATCCCGAAAGGACGAAACCATGAAGCTCACGTTACCCGCGTGCCGCGGGGCCATCCATGCCCATCAAATACACACCTCCCTCGCCGGAAGACCTTTCGGCACTGAAGAACTCGCTCAGAAAAACCGGCAAGGAAATGGCCGAGTTGGCTTGGCTAGCCGGGGATCAGCACTGGCGGAAATACACCAACCCGAATCCGGACAACGGCCGGCAGATGAGTGCACAGATGTTGTTCACGATGGCTGCGTTGCTCGAGCTGGACGAAGCGATGTTGAATCGCATCCTCGCTCGTATGCGCGCGATGGGCGCGACGATCGAACTGGACAGCGAGTAATCGATGGTGGCGCGCCGACCGCTCTCCCGCAAGACATCACCCTCATCGTTCGCGAAGCGCTGCGCGCTGCAGCGCTCGCGCCGACCGTCTTTGACGCGCTCGACGTGACAGGTGACGCGCTGCGCCACTTGGCCGAACTTGCCCGTGAAGAGGTGCAGAAATGAGCGCACCTCTTCCAAAGCTGCATCGGATCAGCGCCGCGGCCGCCGCACTCGGCGTCTCGCGAAACACCGTCTATCGATTCGCGAAGATGGGCAAGCTAACGCGCGTCCAGATCGGCGAAAACTCGTCCGGAATCACCGATGAGAGCCTCCGTGCGCTGATGGCGGTTGCCGGGAATGACGGTGGCACGGCGACGGCATCCGATCCGGACGCACTGCAGGCACGATGTGTTGATCCTTTTGGCGTGTCAAAGTCGAAGAGTAGTCCTACACGACGAAGCAGGCATCCCACGCGTACAAATCCGGAAGTCGATCGCATCGACTATGCGCTTTCGAAGCATATCGTCGACATGGAGCGCGGCTTCACTATTTTGACGGGCTACGGCGCTCTGCGGATCGATGCGGATGACGCCCCGCGCGTCGTGCAAGTGGTTCGCACCGTCCTGAAACAGCAACTCAAGCGCGCGGAGGTGAAACATGACTAACAAAAAAACCTGCGCAACCGACCAGATCGACACGAAGGAAATTCTTTCCCTCGTTGAGATGGCCGTCGGCCAGTTCGCGTCAGCAGCTGCGTCATTCGTCGACGTGGCCGCGATCTTCGAAGCGATAGCCGCTGCCGCGCCGAGCGGCTCACTGATGAGCCGACTGGCCAATCTGGGCATAGGCCTTTGTGAGCAACGCGAATGCGACTTCATCGAGCAACAGATTACGTATGAGGCGCATGTCGAACGATTTGACGACACGCTGCAGCAGTCAACGGAGGCGAGCAATGGCTAAGGCGAACGTCACGCCACTGCAGGCGCGCCACGACGACGTCGCGCTGAAAGAGATTCACATCACGCGCCGTTGCCGGGACTTGCTCGTGCGTGCTGGTCTCGAGGGAAAGTATCTCACTCACTACATTCGCGACAGAGGCACAACGGTTATTTACGGTCTGACGCTTGAGCTGGCAGAGGAACTGCTCGAAGCGCTCGGTCAATTGCGGAGCGAAGCGAAACACTACGACATAACCGTGCTGAAGGCACTTGACCGTGAACTCGGGCGCGTGGTGTTTGCAGCACGAACGAAAGGACTCTTGCCAGACCCCGGATGCGATGTTGCGTATAACACGATCGCGCTTCTGCAGGCAGATACGCCATGTCTCGCACGACTCAACGTCGGCGATCGCGCGATCGACTGCTACATTGGTGAAGTCTCTATCGTTGAGCCATACGGGTTTTACAAGGTCACCTGCAGTAAAGGCCGTTTCTATGACGAAGATGGCGAGCGAATCGACTACGTGTGGGGTTACAACGTTCAGGCCGTTAATGGGAAGCGCTATGTCACGCTTCCCAGCAGTCTTTCAGACTCCCAGGGCCGCATCACTCACCTGAAACTTATATACGGCGGAGATACTGCGGTCGCAATCACGGAGGATATCCATGACTAAGGCCGTGAACGATACCGCCCGTAAAGGAGATGTCGGTGACGATGCGCGGCCGTCCTTCGACGCAATCGAGATTGCGGCGACGCTCAACGCTGCGGCCGATAGGTTTGGGGACGCCGCACTTGTAGCGACCATACTCGCAGACGCCCTTAAAGCGCTCCTTCGCGAAATTCCCGTTGATGCATCGCCGGCCTGCCGGCTTGCGGCAGAGGCCTGCATACGCGTCGGGCATTGCGCCGCGCGCGACTATCGCGCCGCGCACGAAAAATTCGTCCTGGAGGCCGAGCGCTATGGCCACTAAAGACATGAAGCTCATCGAGCTCGCGCGCCGCGCGCACGACGAGATCGGCGACGCCGGTGCAGCTCTTGCGCGTGCAGGCGCGCTGTTCCGGGTGCTGCGAACCGTCATCGGCGCCGACGGCGCGTCGATGCCTGACGAGATGGCGCTGATCGATATTGGAATGGAGCTCTGCTCAGTCTATTCGGAGCGTGCCGCTGGCGAACTGAGCTATTTCGAGAACATTTTTGCTCCGGAGGCGAGCCATTCATGGCCACAATCGACGAACTGAAGCAGCACGTCGATCTCCACGATCTCGCAGATCGCCTCGGCCTCAAACGCGGCCGGGGCGGAGATCGAGCGCTCTATCACTCCCCGCAGCACGAGGACCGCACCCCGTCCCTGTCGATCTACATCGACCATCCGAAGCACGGCACCGGCTGGCGCGACCACAGCGCGAACGTCGGCGGCTCGTGCATCGATCTCGTGATGCACGCGCGCGGCGGAACAGTCGCCGATGCAGCGCGCTATCTGCACGACGTCTACGGCATTCCGATCGACCGACCGGTCCCGAATGAGCGGCGCGAGAAATCGACCGTCGAGTACATCGCCGACCGGTGCCTCTCCGAACGCGATCGCGTGCACCAATATCTGACCGCTCGAGGCATCTCGACTGAAGCAATCGACGCGGCGCTCCGCACGCATTCGCTGGGATTTAATACCTGGACGAGCCCGAGGGTCGCCGCGGGCGATGTCGGCCACGGCGGCCCGGCGGCAGCATTCATCGTTCGCGCGCCCGGCGATAGGCGCGTCGTTGCCGTCGACATGCGCTATCTCGACCCGACGCTCAACGGCGACGTCAAGACGCAAACCCAAGGAGACAAGTCCGGATATTTCTGGACAGCCGATGCGCGCCGACTCGACGGGGCCCGGCGCGTGTATATCGTCGAGAGTGCGATTAACGCACTTTCGATTGATACCTGCGCGCTGCGTGGCACGGCGGCACTCGCGCTGCGCGGTCTCGCCAACGTCGACGCGATCGACTTCTCGTTCCTTCGCGGCAAGCAGGTTGTGATCTGTATGGACAACGACGAGCCGTTCGCGGACGGCCATCCACGCGCGGGCCACCGTCCGGGGCCCGAAGCCGCGTGGGCACTCTACGAACGGCTCACGGCACTCAACATCAGCGCCGTGCTCGTCGACCAGGCCGAGTGGCTCGCCGATCTGGAAGAAGGTGAAAAGACACGCCGTCCCATCAACGATGTGAACGACTACCTGCAGCTATTCGGGGCGCCCGAACTGGCGCGCGCGCTCGAGCAGATCGAGCCGTGGCTCATTGCCGGGATGCCGGGCGATGCCGCACGCCGCGGCAGACCGCGCATCTTCCTGCCGTCGCACGACTTCGCGCAGTACTGGCGCTTCCGCACGCGGCCTGACTTCACCAGCTACGTCACGAAGATGGACCGCAACGAAGAGTCGGGCGTCGAGACGCCCATCATGACCGACCTGTGCGGCTTCCGAATCGCGTCCATCAGCCGCGTGTCCGTCTCCAGTGCCACATCGACGATGACTGGCGACGCCGACCAGGCGCCGACTGTCTATTTTGCTGTGTCTGTGCAGGCCCCTCGTCACGGCGCGCAGCTCATTCGCCGCGTGATGCTCGACGATCAGCTCCACAACGTTGACCAGTGGGGCAAGTTCGGTCCGATCTGGGCGCCGGCGCCGTTCAAACGGATGGTGAACATCCTCGAGCGCGGCGCTGACCTCGGCGCGCGACAGGCCTCGAACTTCGTGGGACTCGCCTGGCGCAACGGTACCCCGGCCGTCAACGAGGGGCCGGACTGTTACTTCACCGAACCCGAGAAGCAGTGCCCATACCACAACCTGACGTTCCCCAGCGGGCCGATCGCCGACGCGCGCCGCGTCATCGTCGCCTATCAAGGGACGTTCAAACAGAACGCGGCCACAATCCCACTCGTGTGGGCGCTCGGAGCCCACCTGAAGGCGTTGCTAGGCTTCTGGCCACACATCACGATCCAGGCGAACAAGGGCGCGGGCAAATCGACGCTCATCAAGCGTCTCGAGCGCACGCTGGCGTTCACCATGTTTTCGGGGCAGTCTCTGCAGACCGAGTTCCGGCTTCTGACCAGCATCAGCCATACGAGCCATCCAGTCGGCTGGGAAGAGCTATCCGCGCGGCGGCAGGACGTGATCGACAAGGCCGTCGGGCTGCTGCAGGAGAACTACCAGTACACGGTGACGCGCCGCGGCGGCGACATGACGGAATATCTGCTGTGTGCTCCCGTGATGCTGGCGGGTGAGGACGTGCCGGTGCGCAGCCTGCTCGGCAAGCTCGTGCGCACGACGCTGACCGGCAAGCACGGACCATTGTTGCCCGATGATCTGCCTCGCTTCCCGCTGAGGCAATGGCTCGATTTCCTCGCCTCGCTGGGTAAGCGCGCTGTCCTCGACCAGTATGCAGCGCTATGCGACAGGGCGCGCGCCAACTGCCGCGCGAGCGGCGAGGACGACGGCGCGAGGCGCATGGCCGGCAACTATGCGGCCATCGCGCTCGCGTGGCGATACCTTTGCGAGTTCGCCGGCGTGGATCCTGACGAAGGCGACTTTCCGCGTGACCTGTTTGCCGAGATGAATGGGCATATCGCCGAGACGAGCGCCGACCGGGAACCGTGGGTATGGATTCTGGAAACAGCGCTCTCGGAGATCGACTGCGGCAACTACAAGCACCCGTACACCTTTGGCGTCGTCGACGGGGAATTCTGCCTGCTGCTCAACACAGGGCACGTAATGGACCACATCGCGCATACGAGTGCGCTTCGCGACAAGTGGAACGCACTGCCCGTGAAGTCCGATCGCGTGTTCAAGGGGCAGTTGAAGAACGCCGACGTCATCGTCGGTGAGAAGGAAGTGGAACGGCGCATCTATACCCGCCGGGTTCGCTACCTCACGCCGCTCTCGCTGGACCGGCTCGCTTCGTTCGGCCTGCACGTCTCGGTCCGCGAAGACCTCGCGACCGATTCGCTTCAGGGAGACCAGACATGACCGGTTTCCTCGGGCTCGGGCACCCGACTCCAGCAAGCTGGACGATTCCGTGCATGCGGCCGACGTCGGGGTGTCCGAGCCGTGCGGCCGTTTTTTCTCGCGGGGAAGGCACAGGCAGTGCAGAGAAATGGGGTTTTTTTGGGGGGGCTGCTCGTAAGTCATTGATTCTTGAGAAGAGTACTGCCCCGAGTTGCGTTGATTTTGCCCCTAGTCGGGTCGATTTTGCCCTTAGTCCATTTTTGGACTTTCCTGCGCTCCACTCATATTCTCTCTCTTTAAATCATTGAAAAGAAAGAAGAAATAAGGCCATGAAAGCGCGAAAATGACTGATGTGCATTGCCCCTAGTCGGGTCCGTTTTGCCCCCATTCGCGGATGCTGCCTATTTTTTGTGCCCCCATTCGGAGGGGGCGCCCCGAGTCATTGGGGGCAACTGGGGGCAACGTGTTTTCTTTTGAATCAGGTAGTTACGACGATTTTTCGGGCAATCCCCCAATCCCCCATTTGCGCTGCGTGTCCCTCCCCCGCGTGGCCTGTTTTTCGGAGTAACTCTGACAAATGAATTACACAAAAGAGCGGATTGGGCTGGCGCTTGCCATGCTCGGCGAGGATCGCCGCAATGCGGTACCGGTCGATAATGGGAAATGCGGTTATCGCTCCAGATGTATGGTCAGATCAGGTCCCAACAGTTTTTGAGAGGCAACGGGCGGCGACCGACCCAAATCTGACGTTGCGGCCCGCCCAGAGCCGACGTTCGTTGCTGCGAACAGAGATGGCCTTGACTGGAACTACGGTCAGTTTAATCGGGTGCGCGCCGTGCCAACCCGCGGCCCAATAGCACAGCCAAAACGCCGAGAATTACACCCCGTCCCCACTGCAGCATGCCCGCCTTTCGGCTATCTTCGGCTTCTTTCTGGGTGCGCTTGATGATTTCGCGATCGCCAATATTCATCCGTACGACGGCAGGGCCGCAATACTCTAAATGCATGGGCGATCCAGACGGTATTCCGTCGAACATCGTCATCGGGAAAGGCCCACGATGACGTCCTGCCTCTCGTGCCAAGAGCATGGATTTTCCATTGTTGAGAAAAGATATCTCCTTGCCCAGGAAGCGATTCTCTATTTCGAGCGTCCCATCATAGCCTACCGAATGACACGGAAGTCCGACGGGACTATTCACCCAGTAAATGTACGCGAGCGAGAATGAGGTCATGCCAATAATTATCCCCAGCAAGTAAAGCATTACGCCTGCCATTTTCATTGTTGTGATCTTTGTGTCTGGGTTGATCGCACAACGCCTGCGGTGCTTGGCGTGCGACGCATAATTGTCGACGATCTACGCCGCGGCGTCGACTGACCGTTCATGGCCGAACTGAGCCGGATGATCAGTCATCGTCTGCCCGACATCAGACATCGCGGCGTTTCCTTTTTCGACACGCTTAGCTTCCCGTCTCACGGTCGGTTGTAAACGGTATCACGGGCCGGCATAATCGATTCGTCGCGCCTAGCCCGGCCAGGCGAAACGCGGGCTACCCCGGCCCGCTGGCGCGGCTCCCTACCGGGGCGTGCGAGGGGAGCATGGGCGAGACTGTTGGACTATCAAATCGCAAAAGTGAATTCATATCCGTCCGTCAGTTGGTATTTGCGATCGCCGAAGCGGAAAAACGATCGCCGGCGGAAATCGCAACCTGTCTTTGGAACCTCCTGAGCGAGTCGGCCTCGGCACCGGAGTGGCTGCAGCATCAAGACGGCATCACATACCGCCTCGAACCCAGAGCTCAGGACACTGGTTGGTTCGCTCTTCGTGCGCTCCGTGAGGGTCGCGATTGCAACGGCGGATGGGACCACAGGATGGGCTTCTCACGACCCCAGTTGCGCTTGTTCTTCGAATCGTGCGAGCTAAGCATGTCGTTCGAAGTCGACAACGCAGCCATCCGGAATTTGTCGCCAGGCCCTCAGCGCGACGCCGCGATGCTGGAGACCCATACGCGCTATGAAAAGGACGGCAAGGGGAAGCATCTGGAGCGCACCGCAGCGCACTTTGGTTGCTCGAAGACGGTAGTGACGAGAGCGATCAAAAGGGCTCGCGCTGCGCAGCCTCTCGCTGTAGGGCAGAGGGCCGATTGGGATCCGTTCGGCCGCCGCTAGAGCGTTCTGCTGTGCTCACTTTCTCAGGGTGCCTCGATTCGGCCGTACTCCAACGGCTCGTCTGTGTGTTCGGTTGCCACGCACGTGTGTCTGGCCTCAACGTGTGATCACCCGCTGGCGGTATCGAGCGCTTCGCTCGAACCAGCGGAAGGAGAACACGATGAGGAACCGCTCAACCTTGGTGCGTTTCGCCGCCGTCGCTTACGGACGTCAGCAGATCGCCTCGGAATCTCGCTTGAGCCAGCGAGAGGAAAACACGGTGAAGAAACAATCGAATGAGGCTTTGTCGCAATCGCGCGAGTTTTGGGGCGCCATTGCTAGCGCCGCCCGACAGCAAGCTGCCGTCAAAAGCTGGGAGCGCCCCCTCCGCGCGGCGGCGCGTGGAAAGAGGTCGACCGGTACCGTGAAACTGCATCCGGGCTGGGACGCGGCGTTCAAGCGCGCTCGCGCCTCCTGACACAGGAGATTCGGCCATGAATCTCTTCGTCGAACTGGCATTCACGCCCGAACTGCGTACTGCCATGTCACAGGTTCAATCGGCCCTTGAGAGTCGCGCGAATGCTGTGCTTGCCATTGAGGCAAACGCTCGGGACCTCGAGTCTGCGAGCACCGAGCTTCCGAAACTCGAGCAAATCGCCGCGCAATTGCAGGCCGAGGCAATCAAGTGCGAAGCGTTGGTAGCAGCTAATGGTGCGTCGAAAACCGACGTGACCAAGGCGGTAAAGGCGGCCGACAAAGCCGCGGTCGATTTTGCGGAAATGAAACGAAAAATCGAGCGAGCCATGGCGGCGCGCGCTGTACTCCTAGGCATGGCTCGCGATGCAGATGCGGCTATCGTAGAAGTCAAAGCAGAATTCACCGCCGTGCTGGCGGGACAAAGGGAACAGGCTAACGGGGGCTTTGAGATCGATCTGCGTGAGGCATGTGCCGGCCGCGTTTCTCTCATAGAGGTAGTCGCCGTTGCGCGCGCTGTAGACGCTGAATTTCCCGGTGGTCTGTGCAGGCTGCTCCTCAGCAACCTGAAGATCATTTCGCCGCGAGCCTATCGCACTAGTCATGACGGATTCGGGCCCGCGCGAGTCACCGGGACTGATCTGCTCACTGAGGAGGTTATGCCGGCGACGCTGCCGGAAGAAGTTTCCCTCTCGCTGCGTGAAATCAACGCCGTGGTCGACGCCCTCCGGCGCCATAAGCCGTTCAACGCACCGAAACTGCAGCAGCCGCAGCAGGCAGAGAAGCCTCCACGGTCTGCATTGGAGCAGAAAAGGTACGACGAAGCCGCTGAGCGCATTCGCCGATCAGAAGAAGAATACGACGAGCGGGAGCGCCGGTCGAAGCAGCCGCAAACTGCAGAACAACGGCGCAAGTGGACGATGGACGTTCGCTATCCCGGCACGCCGGCGCCGCGCCACGATATCAATGCAAGCGCAGCAGCGCTTGGCATCACTGGGGACGATGGCGGGACGGTCTCCGACGAATTGCGTCGCATAGGAGCGTTGCCATCGGACAGCGCAAACAGTGCATCGAATCTGCATTTCCATGATGACGGCGACACGATCTCCGACGAATGGCGCCGGATAGGAGCGCTACCGCCAGACAGTGCAAACAGCGGCGGCGCGTGATGTTATCAGTGATGCAAGAGGATCAACGCTTCCGTCAACTGACAAGAGAACCAAGATGCCGAACGTTTTCGCGATAACAATCAGCGCCACAGACAAGGCAACAGCGGTCGCCCAAGGCGTCAACAAGGCGATCGCTCAGATCACGAAGCCGATAGCGGACGTGCACGCGTCGGTGGCTGCATTCTCGAAGGAAACCGGCCTTAACAAACTCGGCAGTGGTCTCGACAGGGTCGGAAACATTGCGAGCGACACAGCGCGTCGCATCGGATCGATCGTGCCTCCTATTGCTGCATTGACGAGTGTAGGAACTATCGCTGGTGTAGCAGCGATTGCGCATAGCTGGGGTAAGAGTGCGGTCGAGATGAAGAACACCGCATATAACATCGGTATGGGCACTACCCAGTTGCAGGAATATCAAGGTGCCGCGAAGCTCGCAGGCCTGTCCAGTGAGTCAATGACGAGTGGATTGCAGTCAGTGGGCAAAGCGTTCGAAGATGCACAGGCTGGCCGAAGCCCATTCCTGGCCGGAGTCCTCTCTCAGTTCAATATCGGCACTCACCGTGTGAAGGGTGGATCGATCGACATCGCGCGAGCAATGCACGATATTGCGAACGCTGCTGCGAAGCTGCCAAACGCACAGGCGCGCAACGAATTTCTTGGTTTCTTCGGTGCCCAGGGACTTGCCCCGCTACTCGGACAGGGTGCCGGCGAACTGGATCGACGCATCGCGCAGATGCGGGCGCTCAATGCGACGATGACGCCTCAGCAGATCGCTCAGGGCGACCGGTATAACGAAGCGATGGTCGCTCTCGATTTTGCTGTCGGGAAGCTCACCAATTCGGCTGGTGCGTCGCTCGCGCCGGCGCTGACTAAAGTGGCAAACGAACTGATTCCTATCGTTGACCGATACGGCCCGAAGCTGGCAGGGTGGATCGAAAGTATTGATTGGGACAAGGCGATAGGGAGCACCGAGAGGTTTGTCGGTGAGATCGGGGGCTTGAAGACGGTGGCCGCGGCCGTTGCCGGCATCACTTTCGCTGGGCCGATAGCGGGCGCGATCAGTCTCGTTACCCAGCTCGCGAAGGTAGGAGTGCTTCTTGCGCCCATCGCGGCTAATCCTATCGTTACCGGAATCCTCGGGTTGACTCACAGTAAGGATCTCAATACGGGAGAAAGTGACAAACTTGCTGATATCCGGAAAAAGGAGCAGTACGCGTTGGCGAACGGAGGGTGGACACCGGAGATGTCAAAACCGGGTTGGAAGCCGCCGGGTTCGGGGAGCACGCCTGTCGCTTCGCCAGGCCCATCCGCGGTAGCGTCCGCGCAAGGGCGTGTCGCCCTCGGCATCCGCAGCAACAATCCGCTGAATCTCACTCTCAACCATCAGGAGCAGATATTCGACGACCCGGAACAGGGCATCGCAGCGGCCGTTGATAATCTCCAGCGCAACTATCAAGGCCTGACGCTCGCGCAAATTCAGGATAAGTGGACCGGAGGCGCACGCACGGGCAATTCTCCACTGCAGATTGCCAATTACACAGGGCTGATGTCGCGTGCGACGGGTTTGAGTGCGAGCGATATACCGAACCTGTCGGACCCAAAGGTAGTCGCGGCGCTTGTATCCGGGATGATTCGCGCGGAGAACGGCTCTATGCCCTATTCGATGGATCAGATCACGCGAGCGACGTTCTCGGGCATGCAGGGAAACAGAGCTTCATCAACAGTTGCAACTTCCTCGGGCAATGCAGATTCGGGCGACACGGCTTCGCGCAGCGACCAGGTGCGGGTGGATGTTCATTTCGCTAACCCTCCAGCAGGCACAACGGCGCGCGTCACAACGAGAGGCAGGGTTGTGGCGTCGACAAATATCGGCACGTCAGCATTAATCGGATCTGCTATCTAATGGCCAGCCTCAAGATGTAGCAATGCCGATCAAATCAGGAGTTAAAGAATGTATCAATATGATGATCCGACGGTGTCGTCGACATTGCCGACGCCAGCCGCCGCTGGGATTGCCGGATTTTTCACGGATGGCAATCCCGCGTCCGGACAAGCCGCAACCGAGCTTCGCAGCGACTTCATGAACATGATCATGATGGAGCTGCTGAACGTTGTGGAGGGCGCCGCTCTGACGCCCAGCAAAACTACCTACAACCAGGTCTTTACTGCAATACAATCACTGATCGGGGCATATGCCGCTCCCATCAATAATACGGGCGCGTCTTCTGACATTGTTCTGCCTGTCGGCCAGGCTGCGTATATCGATATTTCTGCAGCCACGACGGTCCCATTGCATATTGCGTGCAATGATGAGCAATCGTACGAAATGGAATTCCGTTTCATGGGCAACACTGGTTCAAACACCGCGACAGTCTTGCTTCCCAACAATACGTCCCATACGAACTTTTTCTCGTGGGAACAGCAGTACAACATATCGAGCACTCCTTACGCCAATTCCGGGTATGCGAACGGCTTCGTGATCTCAGGTGCGGATTCGCGGTACCGCAAGATATTTATTTCGACAAGCACGGCAACCAAATCAATCTTTTCTATGGGTTGTTCGTATATTTCAAGTTCCCAAGGAATAAGCGCCGACACACTGGCATCATCGTGGCAAGCGTCTGCGAGCAATAACACGATTTCCGATACTACGTCTGCATGGACGTCATTGGGCACAGTGACCTTCCCTGTTGCTACGACGGGAAGGATCACTATCCGTCGTGCCTCATAAAGAAAGATCGCCGATCGCACAACGGACGTCATGACCTATCAACTTTTCCGCGTTGGCGCCCTTTGGCACTACAGGCGCAGCATCGACGGCAAACGCGTGCAGCGCTCCACTCGAGAAACGGATCGGCAACGTGCCGAACAGGTCGCCGAACGAGCACTTCGTGAAGCAAAGCTGTGGGCTCGCGGCGGCCGCGAGATCCCAACGCTTCGGGAGCTCATTACTCAATGGATCATCATTCACGAAGCAAGTGCCAGTCGGGCTCACGTCAAGGTGGTCGAGACACTCGGCCGACTGCATCTTCATGGCCTCGGTGACACGCCCATCGACAAGCTCACGACCGATCGCGTCGAGCTCGCCCGCGTGCGTCATCTCGAGACGCATGCTCCAGTGTCAGCGAACCAATGGCTCAAGGTGCTGAGACTGCTGTGCAACTGGGCGGTGCGCCGCGGCGTCATTCCAGCCGTCCCGTTTCGCGTGAAGGCTCTCAAGATCCAGAAGAAACCGCGGGCGACGCTCCCGGCCTCGCTCGTGCAGGACTGGCTGACGATCATCGATAAACGCAAAGGTTCGCGAGAGGGCGTGCGGACAGCTATACGGCTGATGCTCGGGCTCGGCCTGCGTGAGTCGGAGACCATCTCGGCCCGCTGGGAATGGCTCGATGTCGAGCGGCACGTTTATACGCCCGGCCGTACCAAGGGCCGCGAGGCCGTCCCGCTGCCGGTCCCGGACTGGCTCTTCAGCTATCTGCTCGAGCGACGGCAGGCGGCCGGACTGATGCTCGCGAAGTCCAATGGCAAGCCCTACACGCCCGGCTTCACACGTTCCGCGATGCTGGAGGCCAACCGGGCCGTCGGAGCCCCTCACATCACGGCCCATCGCCTGCGAGGCACGTTTGCCACCCAGTTGAGCCGGATGGGCGTTCCAGTACAGGACATTCAGCGGGTGCTTCGCCACAAGAACCTGACTACCACCGCGGCGTATCTCGAGATCGATATGACGACTGTGATCGCCGGTCAACGCAACATGGCCGAGCAGATCGGATTCGGATTACACGTTCAACCTGCTGGCGCGCCAGTGGCGAACAACGCCCCGCAAACCCAGCAATGACAAGGAAATACGATCCCTACCGGTCATCGTGTGTTTTTGCCCCGGATCGGCCCTTCGGAGGGTTGTTTCGGCTGCTTCAGGGGAGTCTTCGACAGTCGGTGCGAGGAAGGAGACCGGTCGGGAAGGCCTCCAATGCCTTCGAAAAGCTTACGGGTCCTTCGCTGCCTTTCGGATCATCGCGGGCATTGCGCGCGCCCGTTTCTGCCGTTCTTTTGTCCGATGAAAACGCTTTACTTTACATCGACGGGCCGCTAATCATTTTTGCTGAAATTGTAAAAAATCCACGCAAACCCATAACCAGCATGCCTCGGAGTCCGGATGATGGATACGCTTTCTACTCATGAGGAAAGTGGCGTTTTACTTCCGCCCTTTACATCGATCGATAAAAAGCAGCTTTGCGAAGCGCTTGGATGGTCTCGCCCGCGCCTTGATCGACGTCTCGCAGAGGACGCGGATTTTCCTGTGCTGCGGCGCGGCAATCGAGGCGGCGGATGGCGCTTCGACCTGGGTGCGGTGATCGCGCATCTCGTCGCGACGCCGGCACCCCATTCGCTGGCTAGCGCCACCGACGGCGGCCGCCGGATGTTGTCGCCTGATCAGGTGCGGGACATCCATGCCGAGCTCGCGCGCATTCAGGCAATGCGGCGTGTGATCGAGACACTCGTCGCCGAGCTGGGCGCGGCGCTCGATCGCCTGGGCGCCTCGCTGGGACACGCCGGCATGCTGGCCGATTCGGTTAGCCCGGAGACCGTCGATGGCCAAACGCACTGATCCCGCACCCGCGGCGAGCGTCGGTCTGAGCAAACGCGAACTCTGCGCGCTTTTGGGGTGGTCTCGGCCCACGCTTGATCATCGGCTCGAGATTGACCGGCTCTTTCCTGTTCTGCAGCGGGGTTCCCGTGGGGTGCAGTGGCAATTCGAGGGCGCCGCGGTTATGCGCTACCTGAGCCCAAGCAAAGGGGATGGCAAAACTGACACCCCCTTCGATGCAGAGGATGGCGGCAACATAGATCCATCAGCCTCGGTCGGTCGGAGGGCGGTACATGAAGGCGAGCAGACCGCACGGCAGCGGCGCGACGCCGTGCAGGCAGAGATTCTCGAAGACAAGCTGCGGCGCGACCGCGGCGAGCTCGTGCAGGCCGAGATCATGCGTCAGGTGATCACGAAGATGCTCGTGCATCTCGGTAAGGGATTGGACCGACTATCCGACCAGGTGGTCGAGAAGCTCGGGTTGCCAGAGTCCAGCGCGGACTCAATACGCGAGTTGACCGACGATCTGCGTGTGACGATGGTCGCAGAGCTCAACGTGTTGCTCGAACCCGAATCACGAAGCAGCCCCCGGCCGGCGGTGGGGCAAAACACCGGCAGCAGGCGATGAAGCGTAAGCGGTTTCCCACCAGTTCAAGCTGGTTCTTTCCGCATCAGGCGCCTGCACCCTGTCAACCAGATCGAATGAGGATCACGATATGCCTACTCTCCTGACCGAAAACCGGCACGCCGGCGGCTTTCTCGTTTCCGAAGCGCGAGGGCACCGCTCGCGCGATGCCGTAACGATGGGCGGCGCGACGACAATCTATGCAGGCACCGTCCTTGGCGTCGTGCTTGGTGGCGTGGCAGTTGCGTGGCCCGGCAACGCCGCGCAGGAAAACACCAATACCGGCAACGGCACGATCGCGACGGCCGGTACGCCCGTCGTTACCGGCGCGCAGCTCGGTATGTATTCGGCGATCGCGACCGATGCGACGCATTTCGCTGTGACCGACCCCTACGGCAACTCGTTAGGCACGGCGACCGCGGGCAGCGCGTTCAGCAATCAGATCGCGTTCACGATCACCGCCGGCGGTACCGCGTTCGTCGCGGGCGACGAGTTCTCGATCGAGGTCGAGGCGATCGGCGCGGTGTATGTGCCGCTGAACCCGTCGGCGAGCGACGGCTCGCAGAACGCCGCAGCCATTTCATTCGGCTTCGTCGATGCCACGCCTGGAGATGCACCCGGCACAGTGATAGCTCGCGAAGCGGAAGTAAACGCGAGCGAACTGGTCTGGCCGACCGGCATCACGGCAGCTCAGACCTCGACTGCGCTCGCGCAACTACTCTCCAACGAAATCGTCGCGCGATAACTCTCCAGCCACCGCGATCTATGTCCGGTTCCGCGGGCACGCGGAATTGTCGCAGGCTACAACTGGCTTCTTTGGCGTTAGACGCGTGCACCGATGCGCCCTACTGTGAACAGCGCATCGATGCGCAGCGGGGCATTCCCCGACACATACGCGAAGGCGTCGCATGAACTTCCGCGCCATCTGTAGCAGGCGGCGCGCTCACGCCGTCACTTCGTCCGGCGAGTGTGTCTTGAGCCAGTCGACCAACGCGCTATCGATTCGCGTTTGCCAGCCCGAGCCCGACGCCTTGAACGCGTCCACCACCTGCGGCGAGAGGCGCAGCGAGAGCGCGACCTTCGTCGGCATCTTTTGCGGGCCGCGCACGCCAAGCTTTGCCTGGAGTGAAGACGGCAGGGCATCGGTTCCCTTCTTGAAGTGTTCGAGGTCGGCCGCCGTCAGTTCGCGGACCTCGCCTTCCTTGTCAGTCAGTCGTTTGCGTGCGGTCACCATAGTGTTTTGCCTCCCTATCGTTTGCCTTCCTGAAGCTGATTACGCGGATGCCGGTTTGGGTTTCCGTGAAACACAGCACGTGAAGCCGGTCACCGACATACCCGACTGCAACGTAGCGAGTCTCGCCGTAATCGTGACGCTCGTCGATGCGGATGAGCGCCGACTCGAATTGGAACTCGCGGACGCGCTCGAATGACAACTGGCGCTCGCTGATGTTCTTCTCATTTTTCGTCGGGTCGTATTCGATGTCCATGAATCAGATTGTAGATACAGATTGATTGTGGTGCAATCTTTTTTGTATATACAGTTTGGGCCGGGTGAAGCTGACGGGGAGGGCCCGCGATGAGAGTCGCAGACGTATTGCGCGAGCTCGGCCGCCCGATCGCCTATTACCCCTTTCTCGCCCGATACCTCGGCGGCGTCAACGCCGCGGTGCTGTTCTGTCAGATCTTCTACTGGCAGGACAAGGCGACGAACGAGCTCGGCGTCCATAAGACCTCCGCTGAGCTGGAAGGGGAGACAGGCCTGTCGTACGAAGAGCAGAGGTCGGCGCGCGCCGCGACCCCGAGGCAAGGCGTAAGACATGCATCGGCGGCGCAGCAACGTGGTTACATGCCGGTTACATGGCGGCCGAGAAATAAAAAGGGGTTACAGGCAAAAGCTTGTAACCCCTTGATTTCATTGGTCGGAGCGAAAGGATTCGAACCTTCGACCCTCTGATCCCAAATCAGATGCGCTACCAGGCTGCGCTACGCTCCGACAAGCCAAAGATTATAGGCGGAGCCAGCCGATCGCGTCAATCGTTTGGTCTGTTTTGGTCTATATGTACCCCTCGGCGCAAGGCAAAGAACCCGGGCCACGAGCCTGAAACATGCAATACCCCGCGCGCACCGCCCCCCGCCACTCGGCGCGCAAACTCATCGCGACGCCGAGTGCGGCTTCATCCATCGGGAGCGCAATCCGGGCATCCAACGCAGCGGTTCGAGCGCCGCCAGATCATCGTCGCCGGGTGCCTGCGAATGCGGCGCTCAATGTCGCGGCCACTTCCAATGCGGCATATGCAGATGCTGATGCGTCCAGTGATGCAGCATGCCTTCGCCGTCGTGTTCGCGCCGGTAGGTTTTCGATTCGAAAACCGACAGCGCCACCAGCACGAGCAGACCTACTGCGAGTCCGATCAGACCTGCGATCGATTCAGCGTCCATGGCAGTCTCCTGAAACGTTCGGCCATGAGCCTATAGTAGATCAGGGCACGCGAAATCTCACGAAATGGCCGCTCGGGCCTGCGCGCGACGGCGTCATGCCGCGCGCTTTGCGGGTAGACTCTCGGCGCGCCGGCGGACGGTTTGTCCGCCTACCTTTTGCTCCGGAGACGACTGCCGATGATCCGCGTTCTAACCCTTGCCTTGCTGCTGTGCGCCGGCGTTGCCGGCTGCGCGGACAATCCGTCCGGCCACCACGGCGGCCCGCCGCACGATCCCGCCGATTACCACGGCGTGCCGACCGACGATCGGCCGCCCTCGATGGTGCCCGCGCCGCCGGCGGAGTGAGCACGCTGCGCATGCCACGCGGGTCGGCGCCGGCTGGCTACGCGTGAAGCGGCGGGGCGCGCGTTAAAAATGCCCATCAGGTGTGCCCATAAGAAGCTCAGGCGGAAGCGCAGCCAGCAAGCGTAGCGAGAAGCCGCACGGAAAGACCGCTGACAAACTGACCAAGAAAGCGTGACAAAGAAAGCGCGCGAAGCGCGTCAGCGAGCGAGTCTGCGAAATGAAAACGGCGAGGGGAGGGAGGCGAAGTGCCGGCGCGGGCACGCCGGCACCTCTGACCCGCGCTGACTGTTCGCGCGGAGAGCACGGGCTGAAATCATTCTAGGGTGCGTGCGTTATGTGATATGTATGCGCTTGTTTCAATCCGTAACCGGCTGTCGTCCCGCGAAAAACCGGCGCAGCGCAGCGTTCCCGATTTCGCGCGCTCGCGGCGCGGCCGGGTTGCGGCGCAATAAAGAGATATTCGACACAAAGAGATACGCGACGCGCTATGCCGCCGCAATCCCGAGCGAAACGCGCGGCAAATAACGCACGAGCGTCACCCCGCGCGCGGCCATGAAGATCAGCAGCGCAAGCCACAGCCCGTGATTGCCGTACCACGCGAGCAATGCCGACGATGCCGCGACGAATACCGCGAGCGATACCGACATCGACAACATCAACTCGCGCGTACGCGTCGCGCCGATGAACACGCCGTCGAGCAGGAAGCCCCACACCGAGATCACCGGCGAGAGCGCCGCCCACGGCAGATAGGTGTCGGCGGCCGCGCGCACCGCCGCCTGATCGGTCAGCCGCCCGATGATCCACGCGCCCGCGCCCCAGTAGACGAGCGCGAATCCCACCGCCCCGATGGCCGACCATAGCGCGGTGATCCTGACCGCCTGCGTGAACGCGCGGCGGTCGCGCGCGCCGATTGCCGCGCCGACGAGCGCCTCGGCCGCGTGCGCGAAGCCATCGAGTCCGTATCCCATGAAGGTCTGGAAGTTGAGCAACAGAGCGTTGGCCGCGAGCGTCGCATCGCCCTGACGCGCGCCGAGATGCGCGAACCAGCCGAACGACGACAGCAGGCACAGCGTGCGCACGAAGATGTCGCGATTGAGCACGACGAGCCGCCTGAGCGCCGCGCCATCGAATACGGCGGCGCGGCTCAGCTTCGGCAGGCCGCGCGGTCTGCCGTGCCACAGCAGGGCGAGGCCGAGCACGAAGCCGAGCGCGTCGGCGGTTGCGGTGGCCGCGCCGATGCCGGCCACGCCCCAATCGAATGCATAGACGTAGAGCAGCACGGCGACGATATTCACGCCGTTGATGAACGCCTGCGACAGCAGCGCGAGCCGCACCCGCTGCGTGCCGAGCAGCCAGCCGAGCACGACGTAGTTGCCGAGCGCGAGCGGTGCGGCCCAGATGCGCGCATGGCAATAGATCTGCGCGTGCCGTTGCACGGCATCGCTGCCGCCGATCAGGCGCAGCGCGCAGCCGATCAGCGGTGCCTGCAATAGCAGCACCGCCGCGCCGATCGCGGCCGCCATCAGCAGCGCGCGCACGACGGTGTTGCGCAGCTCGTCATGGTTGTCCGCGCCGTGCGCCTGCGCGACGAGGCCCGTCGTGCCCATGCGCAGGAAGCCGAAGCCCCAGAACACGAAGTTGAAGAAGAGCCCGCCGAGCGCGACGCCGCCGAGATACGAAGCATCGTCCAGATGGCCGGCGACGGCGGTGTCGACCGCGCCGAGAATCGGCTGCGTCAGGTTGGCGAGGACGATCGGAAACGCCAGCGCGAGCACGCGCCGGTGCCAGCGCACCGGCAGCGCGGGCGCGAGGGGGCCGGCGTTTTCTACTGTGTCGCTCAAGCGCGTTCCTGCACGCAAACCCACGGGGACACGACCACGGCCCAGAGGTCGGGGTCGCGCGCCGCGAAGTCGGCGGCGGTTTCGGACTGCACGCGCTCGACGAGGCCGGCGGAGAGCCATTGCGTGACCTGCGCGGTGTCGTCGCTGGCGATCGCTTCGGCGACACTCACGAGATCGAGGTCGCGCGCGACGCGCAGCAGCATGCCGCGCGCAAAGAAGCGTTCGAGTTCGCTCCAGCCGATCTTGGCGGTTTCGCCGAGCAGCTTGGCGTACAGGGGGCTGTGGGGGGCGTCGTTGGAAGTCATCGTAAGCGGGGTCGAACGGGGTCGTTACTATAAACCATCGGCGCGGGCTCGCCGGACGGGCCGCAGGTCCGGCTCGTGCGGGTTGGCGGAGCGATGGCTGCGATGTTTATCGAAGCCTTCGATTCCTCCGTCGATTTCTGATGCCCGGATTTTGAACCTTCAGGTTATTGGATTCAACGGCGCGATCGGGCGATGCGCGCAACCGTTGCATACGCTTCGCCTGTGATGCAATTGTCAGATTGTGGTCCGATTGAGTGAACGGGAAACACGGCTGAATGTGGATTAATCATTTGTCGGTAGATATGCCGATATTAATATTTCGCTATTCGCGAATTTCGCAATGAAAAAGGTAAAATGACTTATTTATAATAGACGAATAAGAAATCGGCCTGTTGCGTGCGTTGGCGCACCAAGTTTATTCGGTATCGAGAAAGTCGGTTTCGGGCTGGGCCTATTAGTTAAAATCGGCCAATGATCTTTTGTCAGTTGTTTTGTGGCCGATTTCCGCAGACGTGGTCAGCCCTTTGGCAGACGGCGCACGCCGGAAATTTCATTTATGTGATTTGTCCCGCTTTAGATCAAACAGCCGGCGCATTTAGCCAGGCTCATTGCGACATTTCCGGTTCGCGATTTGCGGAATCCGTACGGCCTGTCACATTGACCGCAAAAATAATGGATTGCGCTTGTAAATGCAGGTTGTTAGATTTCGTTCTGGCGCATGGTGAACCGGTCCTTTGCCGATATGCGCCGAACCCCCGTTAGCCCGGCTCCGTGCCGGGCTTTTTTTCGCCGGATGCGTGGGGATTTTGCCGGGCGGATTTCGCTTCCTTCATTGCGAATTCACATGCGTCACCGATCATGGCCGATTATCTTTTATCGTACGGGTCATGACCTGGCTGATCATTTTTCTCGGCGTATGGCCCATTGCGCTGGGGCTGTTATTGCGCTTTGCCGTGCGCATCGATCCGCGTTCCGGACGCTGGCGCCGCCGCTAACCGGTGAATAGGCGATTGCGCTCGCCGGCACAGCCTGCGTTACTGTTTGCAGCGCACCACCATCGAACGGTTTTTCACATTCGCGCCGAAAATCCCGCCGATCGAGCCGCCCGACGTCGCGCCGTTGTCGACGTCTTTCGACACCACGTCGTAGCCGTAATTGCCGCAGACTTCGCCCGCGCGCTTGTAGCACTCGGCCCAGCTCACGCTCGCGTCGCTGCCGCTGCAGTTGATCGCGAAGCCGGTGTCGCCGCTCGGCAGGTAGGTCATCGTGGTCGTGCTCGAGCAGCCGCCGAGGCCGCCGAGCGTCAGCAGGCCAAGACCGACCGCCGCGGCCGTCGCGACGCGCGCCAATGCGCTCTTCATGTCAGATTCCTTGCAAATAACGAAAGGGGCGGCTGCCGCAGCGAGGCCGCCTCGAATTGAGCGTTTATAGCACGCGGGGTTCCCGCGCCCGGTTTGCCGCGTGCGCGCGATACGGCACGCGCCGCGCATGATGCCGACGCGCCGCGTGCCGCCTGGTCCTAGCGCGGCGGCAATTCTTTCGACGGATCGATCGAGCGGCCCTGATAGCGTAGTTCGAAGTGCAGCATCACGCGATCGGTGTCGGTGTCGCCCATTTCGGCGATTTTCTGGCCGCGCTTGACCGATTCGCCTTCCTTCACGAGCAGCACGCGGTTGTGCGCGTAGGCGGTCAGGTAGTCGGCGTTGTGCTTGAGGATCAGCAGATTGCCGTAGCCGCGCAGACCGTTGCCGGCGTACACCACGGTGCCCGACGCCGCGGCTACGACCGGCGTGCCGGCGGCCGCGCTGATGTCGATGCCCTTCGAGTTGGCGCCGTCGAAGCGGCGGATCACGGTGCCGTCGGCGGGCCAGACGAGCGAGATGGACGCGGGCGCGGTGGCCGGAGCATTGTCGGCGGTGGCCGGACGCGGCGCGGCCGATGCGCTCGCGCTGCCATTGCCGCCGCCGCTACGCACCGCGCCGCTCGTCGACGCCGCGCCACCGGGCGGCGCGACGCGCAGCACCTGGCCGACCTCGATGCTGTCGGGATTGGTCAGGTTGTTCCAGCGGGCGATGCTCTGCACCGACTGCCGGTTGCTGCGCGCGATTTTCGACAGCGTATCGCCCCGTTCGACCCGGTAGTAGCCCGGCCCGACCGGCGCGGACCCGCACGCGGCGAGCAGCGCCAGCAACGACGCACAGGCGAGTCGTTTGATTCTTGTTGTTTCCAGCATTGGACCTCGCAAAGCGCTGCCGCGCGCCGATCCCGATCACGCGGCAGAGGAGACAAAGCGTCTGATTCTAACGGTTTTGCGTCGCAGCACGCCAAATGGCAGTGTGGGTACCACCGCCGCGTAACGTTGCGGGCGGTGCTGCATCGTTACCTCGACGGGTCGTGAAACGCCACATTCTCAGCGCGTTTTCTCGACGTGAATACGCAGCGCCGCCGTTTCGGTTTGACCCGCTTCGAGCCAGCGCAGGCCCATGCCGTTATGGATCGCGTCGGGCAACCCGAGCCACGGCTCGACGCAGTAGAAATCCGACTGCGGCGTCTCGGTCCACGTCGTCACACAGTACCAGGGCACCGAGCCCGGCCGCCGCAGATCGATCGTGATGACGCGCGCGAGGCCCGGCGCGACGAGCCGCACCGGCTGGTCGGGCGTGCCGCTCAGACAGTGGAAGCGGTCGTGGATGCGTGCTTCGTCGAGCGTGTAGCGCGGCTCGCCCGGTTCGGCGGCGCTGATCGAGCCGTCCTCGAGCTGGCGATGCCGCACGGTGGGCGGCAGCTCGATCGTGGTCGCGCCGCGCTGCGTGTGCGGCAGCGTGAAGTAGAAATGATGGCCGGCGTAGTAGGGCAGGCGCGTCTTGCCGGTATTGGTGGTGGTGAGCGTCACGTCGAGCGTGCGCGCGTCGGCGAGACTGTAGGCCGCTTCGAAACGGAAGCCGAACGGGTAGAAGCCGCGGGTCGCCTCGCTGTCCTCGAGGACCATGCGCAGGCCCGCGCCATGCACGTCGGCGTGCGCCTCGAACGGCAGGTCGCGCGCGAAGCCGTGCATCGGCAGCTCGCGCACCGTGCCTTGCGCATCGCGCCAGTAGCCGATCTTGCCGTCGACGCGATGCCGGCCGAGGAACGGAAAGAGCAGCGGATTGCCGCCGCGAATCCGCGCGGGCACGCTCCAGTCGGCGTGCTCGGGCCAGTGGATCACCTCTTCGCCGTCGATCGTCCACGACAGCAGACGGCCGCCGGCTTGCGGCGAAAAACGGAGCACCGAGGTGTCCTGGGCGATCTCGAGAATGTCCTGTTCCGGGGAGAGAGGCATGGTCAATGAGTGGCTCGATAAGGTTGAAAGTCGCACGGGCGAGACAGCGATTTTGCGCTGCTTTGCGCTACGGGGAAACCCTTCCCGGGAAATTGCGGGTGTCGGAAAAGCGTAAACCTTGCCGATAATCGTCAAATCGCCCTGTAGATTCGACTTCCGGGGCGCGATCGGCTCAGGAGGCTTTATGGATCTCGCGATGGCAATGGGCGTGGCCTTGTTCGGCATGTTCACGGCAAGCACCTACTACTTCTTCCACTCGCTCGGCCGCTGATTCGGCGCGCCCGTTCGGTTCCGATCGACGCCCGCGGCGGATCGGCTGCCCGGAAGAGTTGCGGCTCGAAGCCGCCCGCTCGCGCGCGGTTTGCGCAAGTTCGATCGAAACGCGTCCTCGCTGACCGAACGCTGTCATCCGCAACGCGTAGCATCACCCACGCAGTATCGCGCCCGCATCGACGTGTCCCGGTACATAGCCCGTGACCTTGCCGCGGCGTAACAACGGTTTCGAGTTGTGACGCAGCGCGCCAATATTTCCTCGAATGTGGCCTGAACGCTTGGCGCTGACCTGGCAGCCAGGCATAATCGGTGCGCTTTTGATGCGCCGGTGTTATTTTTTGTGCGGCGCGCCGTTCCCCGACATTTTCCTTACAAGGACCGCCGCGTGAACCTGTCGTTTCTGATCTTTCTGAGCGTGCTGCAAGGCGTCACCGAACTGTTTCCGGTGAGCAGCCTCGGCCACACGCTGCTCGTGCCCGCGCTGTTCGGCATGCATATCGACAAGCATGCACCGCAATTGTTGCCGTTCCTCGTGGCGCTCCATCTCGGCACGGCCTTTGCGCTGCTGTGGTATTTCCGCAAGCGCTGGTGCTCGCTCGTGCGCGGCTTCTTCGCCTCGCTCGGCGGCCGCAGCAACGACGACGGCCACATGATGTGGGCGCTCATCATCGGCACGATTCCGGCGGGTCTCGTCGGACTGCTGCTCGAAAAACGGCTCGAGCGGATTTTTCATGATTTGCGGATCGTCGCGATCGCGCTGATCGTCAATGGCGTGCTGCTGTGGTTCGGCGATCGTCTGCAGCGCGCGCGCGCGCATCAGGCACCGGAGAAGCTGACGTTCCGCCAGGCGTTCTTCGTCGGTCTGGCGCAGATCGGCGCGCTGATTCCGGGCTTCTCGCGCAGCGGTCTCACGATGATCGCCGGCAACGCGGCCGGCCTCACTGCCGAAAAGGCCGCCGAGTTCTCGTTCCTGCTCGGCACGCCGATCATTTTCGCGGCCGGCGTGCTCGAATTGCCGAAGCTGTTCCATGCGCCGAGCCAACTCGCGGACGCGCTGCTCGGCGGCGTGCTGACCGCGATCGCCGCGTATCTGAGCGTGCGTTTCCTGATGAGCTACTTCGAGGGCCGCGGGCGTCTTGCGTCGTTCGGCGCGTACTGCGCGATCGCAGGGGTTCTGTTCCTCGGCTGGTTCATGCTGCATCCGCAGCCGGTGTAATGGCGGCGCGGGGCGATCGGTTATAATCCGGGCCCTGCGCGGGCGGCGGGCAGTGCTTCGTTCAATGTCGACGGCGCGGAATCGCGTGGCGCAGGCGGAGCGGAATTCGCGGTCTTTTGCCCGCTCGGTTAGAATTTCGCTTGATAGGGAACCGGCGGCACCCATGCGGGCGCGGGTTTCACGCAGAGATCAATCACTACGGCAGTAGCTCAGCTGGATAGAGCATCGGCCTTCTAAGCCGAGGGTCGGGGGTTCGAGCCCCTCCTGCCGTACCAGTAAAATCAAGCATTTAGCCCGGTTTCGATAGCCGGGCTTTTTGCTTTCTGGATTTTGTGTCGGCGTCATGTAGGCATTGCCGGTCAATGCGCCGCTTTGGCTTCGCTCGCTTGCGGCTCGACTACGGCAATGTTGCTCGTCGATACGAAGTCGCCGCGATAGTCGAGCTCGGTCGTTAGCCAAACCTTGGTTCCGATAGGGAGTACGACGGCCGTTGCATCCTCGAAATCTGCTCCCGGGTCAAAATCATAGCCGTCCTTTGGCAACAAATTGACCGTCATCGAAAAGCCCTTCGGATCGACGTTGTCGTTGGGATCGATAATGCTGCCTTTGTCCGCACCCTTAGGCAGTTCCTTGATCATTAGCTTGAACGCATCATTTGGCGGATTGAGGGATACCTTGCTATTACGAGGATTTCTTGAGCGGACATGGACGACCAGCAACGCTAAGTTGTCGTGGTACGGAATCACCTCGGTCGAGATATTGAGGTTGATGGTCCAATCCGACGCGCCTGATACGGCGAACAGATAGTAGGCCCACAGCCCGCCGATCAGCAGCATGATAGTTGGGCCCCACTTTGAAACGGGGTCGCCCATTCGCCCTAGCCAAGAGAAAAACATCTTTGCCCGCTCGGTACCGGATGTCGCGAAGCGTTTGATTTTTGACTCCATTGTTCACTCCGTCCCAAGGGGAACGCCGGAGATTGTGGCACTGCACTGAGCGACAGTCGATACCGGGATATTTACGCTGCACCCTGTTCAACGCGGGGGGCGGTTCGCTTTCCGGCGCGGCGACGTGATACAGCTATGGGAAGTGAACCCGCATCGTCACTCGGAAACCGTAAGCCTGTTCAGGCGATGGGCGGCAAAGCATAGCGGCAAGCGGGAAGACAACGATCCGCCGCCTGACTGATCAGGCATCGACGCCCGCGTTATCGTCTTCGCCGGGTTCGCGAAGTTCGATGATGCCGGGCGTCGACGCTTCAAGTTCACGTTCTTCGCCCGGTTCAAGTCGCGAATCGTTGATGGTGTCGCCGTCGACGATGAGGTGGATCGGCGCGCGGCCATCGTTGTACACGTTGGTTTGCCTTTGCATGTTCTCCATCAGGGGTTAGCCCTCGGCGGGCGAAGATTCGGAGTTGTCTGATTGCGGCGCGCGCGGCGCACGCGCACATTGACCCTTCACCAATACATAGGGTTCATGTCACGGGATCGAAAAAGGAACGGCGGCACGCGCGACGTATGGTGAAGAAGGCCCGCCGCCTGTGCGCTTCAATCGAGGTCATCGCTAACGCGGTCGTGAGTTCGACGGCCAGCGAGAAGACGAAAAGCATCGCCGCGTCGGTCGCTTACGTCGCTGCCATCGCGCGCGACGACCTGGCGGCATTGCGGAACGCGCTCTAAGAACCCTTAACAAAATGAACAAAGGGGCTGGTAAGAAGCGCTCATGATGAAGCAGCCGGCTGAGGGTGGTAGCCGAGGTCGGCAAGCCGCTTGAGCAGGCGTTGGATGGTTTTTCCGGTGTCGAGC